>JAQXJZ010000153.1 GCA_029009515.1 bacterium | reverse complement strand
AGAGGTTGAAGTGCTGGAACACCATGCCCATGCGGCGGCGGATGAGGTTGATGTCGCACTTGGGATCGGTGATGTCGTTGCCGTCGAACACGATCTGGCCGCCGGTGGGCTGCTCCAGCAGGTTGAGGCAGCGCAGGAAGGTGCTCTTGCCGCTGCCGCTGGGGCCGATGACGACCACCTTTTCGCCGGGCTTGATGTGCTGGCTGACGCCCTTGAGCACATCGAGGCTGCCGAAGGATTTTTTCAGGTTGTTAACGGTTATCACTCTGACGCAGCCTCCTTTCGAGCTTGCTGACCAGCATGGAGAAGAACATAACCAGAATCAGGTACACGACGGCCACGGCAATCAGCGGCATGAACGCGGAGTATGTGGCGCCGCGGATGCGGTTGCCGGCAAAGGTAAGGTCGCCCACGGCCACGTAGCCGGCAACGGAGGTTTCCTTGAGCAGCACGATAAACTCGTTGGCCAGCGTGGGAAGCACCGTTTTGAGCACCTGGGGCGCAATGATGAACCACATGGTCTGCAGGTAGTTCAGGCCCAGGCTGCGGCCGGCTTCAAACTGGCCCTTGTCGATGGACATGATGCCGCCGCGGAAGATTTCCGCCACGTAGGCGCCGGAGTTGAAGCCGAACGCCAGCGTGGCAATGAGCACGCCGTTGTCCGAGGAGGCAAAGATGATGTAGTACATAATCATCAGCTGCACAACCACAGGGGTGCCGCGGATGACGGTGATGTAGATGCGGCACAGCCAGTCAAAGAAATGCAGCACGGTCTTGCCCAGACCCTTGCGCATGGTGTGGCTGTTCTTGTCCCAGGTGGTGCGCACGGCGGCCACCAGCAGGCCCAGCACAATGCCGATGAGGCATGCAAACAGCGCGATGAGCAGCGTGTTTTTCAGACCCGTCAGCAGCAGCTTCCAGCGTTCCTTCATGATGAAGTTCAGCGTAAACTCCATCTTCATCTGTTCAAACCACGCAGCCATCCCGCTCTGCGCAGCTGTGGCCAACAGGCCGGTACTCCATAGATTCACGGTTTGTCCTCCTTCAAAACACGGGAAAACTCCCCTCGGAAAAAGAGGGGAGTGAAAGGGCCATCCAGGAACAATCAGGGCTTATTCGGCCTTGATGTACTTGCCGATGATTTCAGCCACGGTGCCGTCAGCGATCAGCTCGGTCAGGGCGGCGTCAAACTTCTCCAGCAGCTCGGTGTTGTTCTTGGCGATGCAGGCGGCGTAATCTTCCACGGCGTAGGAGGTGTCCAGCACCTTCAGGCCGGCGTTGGAGGCAACATAAGCCTTGGCGGGCTCGTTGTCGATGATCACGCAGTCAATCTTGCCGGCGACCAGCGCCATGGTGGCGTCGTTGCCGTTGGGGAAGCGCAGCACGTTCTCGTCGCCGAAGTCGTCGGTGGCGTAGATGTCGCCGGTGGTGGACAGCTGCACGCCGATCTTGTAGGAAGCGCCCTCCGCATACAGATCATCAACGGTGGTGATGGGGCTGTCTTCCTTGACGATGACGGACTGGATGCCGGTGGCGTAGGAAGAGGAGAAGTTGATCATCATGGCGCGCTCTTCGGTCACGGTCATGCCGGCCATGCCCACGTCAGCCTTGCCGGACTGCACAGCGCCGATGATGGCGTCAAAGTCCATGTCGGCCACTTCAAATTCCATGCCCAGCTTGGCGGCGATGGCGGCGCAGATTTCAACGTCGATGCCCACGATGGCTTCGCCTTCGTAGTACTCATAGGGAGGGAAGGACGCGTTGGTGGCCATAGTCAGGGTGTTGTCGGCCAGCGCGGCGGTAAAGGACAGGGTCATCATCAGGGTCAGAGCCAGAGCAAGCAGCTTCTTCATGGAAAAAATCCTCCTTCAAAATCAATCGCTTTCGCGTCGGTTCCGTTTGGAATGCGACAAGTATACAGCGGTTTATGCAGATTGTCAAGCGGATTCGTGAATATTTATTCATTAATTTTCGGAATATTCGCCTTCTCTATGTATACAGCATGAATAAATGTCGTTTCTGGATGAAGTTCAACCGTTTTGACATTCACTCAGATAGGTTTGCATGCCCATCTCGTATGCATCGCAGCCGTATGCGTCGATGGCCACAGTCAGCGGCATATCGCGGATGACCAGGCGCTTGATGCTTTCCGGCCCCAGATCGTCATAGGCCATCACGGTCAGCTCCTCCACGCAGGCCGCCATGTAGGCCGCGCAGCCGCCGATGGCCGCAAAGTAGACCGATCCGGTCTCCTTCAGCGCATCACGCACCGCCTGACTGCGTCCGCCCTTGCCGATGAGCGCGTTCACGCCGTAGCGCAGCATCTGCGGCGTATAGGGATCCATGCGCACGCTGGTGGTGGGGCCGATGGCGCCGCAGGGTTTGCCGGGCGGTGTGGGCGTGGGGCCTGCATAATAGACAGCCTGACCGCGCAGATCCACGGGCAGCGCTTCGCCCGCATCCAGCGCGGCGCACATGCGGCCATGCGCCGCGTCGCGGGCGGTATAGATCACGCCGGACACCAGCACATGATCGCCGGCGTGCAGCTTGAGCAGATCTTCCTTTGAAAAGGGAGCAGTGAGATGAATCATCCGTTTTCCCTCCTTCTTACAGCACGGCGCTGGCGTGGCGGGTGACATGGCAGCCCACGTTGACGGCCACGGGCAGACCTGCGATGTGCGTGGGGAACGCCTTGATGCGCACGCTCAGGCAGGTGGTCTTTCCGCCAAAGCCCTGCGGGCCGATGCCCAGCGCGTTGACGCTTTCCAGCAGTTCCTTTTCCAGCGCGTCGTAGTACGGATCGGGGTGCGGGCCTTCGCGCAGCTCGATGAGCGCCTCCTTGGCCAGCTCGGCTACGCGCTCAAACGTGCCGCCCACGCCCACGCCCAGCATCATGGGCGGGCAGGGGTTGGAACCGGCCAGCCTGGCGGTCTCGATCACAAAATCCTTTACACCCTGCAAACCCTGCGCAGGCGTGAGCATGCCAAGGCGGCTCATGTTCTCGCTGCCGAAGCCCTTGGGCGCGACGGTCAGCTTCAGCTGGTCGCCCTTGACCAGCTTCACATGCAGGATGGCAGGCGTGTTGTCGCCGGTGTTGCCGCGGCGGATGGGATCGCGCACGGCGGATTTGCGCAGGTAGCCCTCGGTGTAGCCGCGCGATACGCCCTCGTTCACCGCGTCCTCCAGCAGGCCGCCCACGATGTGCGCATCCTGCCCGACCTCGGCGTACACCACGGCCAGACCGGTGTCCTGACAGATGGGCACGCCCTGCTCGCGGGCGATGCAGGCGTTGCGGCAGATGAGATCCAGCGTGTCCTTCGCAGGCGCAAAGGGCTCGGTCTGGCAGGCCTCGCACAGCAGGCTTTCCACCTGATGGGGCAGGTAGGTGCAGGCCTCCACGCACAGCTTCGCCACCGTATCGGCGATGGCCGTGCAGGTGATTTCACGTCGTTCCATTCTATTTCCTCCAGAAAAATCAGTCCATGTGGATGAGCAGCACTTCGCAGGGGTTGTTCCAGCGGGGCATGCGGGCTGGGTTGCCCGCACCGGCGGAGATGATCATCTTTCCGTCCACCACGCCGTGCGTGTAGCGCGGAAACAGCCCCTGTCCGGGCGAATAAATGCCCTGATTGCCCAGGCGGATCTGTCCGCCGTGCGCATGACCGGCCACGACCAGGTCGATATCGCGCCCGCGCATGTGTTTGATGTACATCTCCGGTTTGTGGCACAAAAGCACCTTCGCGCCGTCCTGACGCACAAAGCGGTTGAGCATGTCGGTTTCCTTGACCACCTTGGGATCGTACCAGCCGCCTATGGTCACCTCGCCGAATTTCACGAAGCGGTTGACCAGGATCTCCGCGCCGGTCTTGTCCAGCTCGCGGCGCAGGGTGCGGTAGCGCTGCTGCTTGGTTTCGTGGTTGCCCAGCGAGAAAAAGGTGGGCAGCTTTTGGGCCGCATCGGTCAGAAACGCCAGCCCGCGGTCAAACTGCTGGCGGTAGCGGTCGCAGATATCGCCCGGCACCAGCAGCGCATCCGCGCCCTCGATGAGCGGAAAAAGATCCTCGTACGGTTCGTTATGCAAATCGCTGATGACGGCAAAGGTGAGGGGCTTTTCCAGCTTGCCGGTGTGGTGCTCATAATACGTAACCTTGCGCATGGCCGTTCCTCCCATGGAATGCTGGGCTTATTGTACCACAGAAGGGGGGATGGATGCAAAAAAGACGGCCTCCTGCTTTTCAGGAGAGCCGTCTGCGGATGTCAGCCCTTCACCGCACCGGCCATCACGCCGGAGACGATGTACTTCTGACAGGTCAGATAGAACAGGATGATCGGGAGGATGGACATCATGATCAGCGCCATGGTCGCACCCAGATCCACATGGCCGTAGCTGCCCTGCAGATACTGAATGTGAATGGGAATGGTGCGGTACATGGTGCGGTCCAGCACCAGATAGGGCAGGAGGTAGTCGTTCCAGACCCACATGATTTCCAGCACGCCCACAGAGATGAAGATGGGCTTGAGCATGGGGAACACCACGCCGAAGAACGTGCGCAGCGGGCCGCAACCGTCGATGGCGGCGGCTTCCTCGATGGCCAGGGGCATGCCCTTCACAAAGCCCACAAACATGAACACCGCCAGACCCGCGCCAAAGCCCAGATAGATGACCGGAATGGTCCACGGGGTGTTCAGGCCCGTTACGTTGGCCGTCTTGGCCAGCGTGAACATAACCATCTGGAAAGGCACGATCATGGAGAACACGCACAGGTAGTACACCACGCGGGAGATGTACCACGCCGCCATGGAGGTGCAGATGAGGATGAGCGCAGCGGAGAGAATGGTGATCACAAAGCTGTAGCTGACAGACTTGAGGAAGGGATACTCGCCGAAGGTCATGCCGTTTGCATAGTTGCTCCAGCCCACAAAGGTGGTCTCGTTGGGCAGGGCGAAGGTATTGGTGTTGATGGAGCCGTTCTCCTTGAAGGAGTTGTAGGCCACCACCGCAATGGGCATCAGGTAAACGATGGAGATGATGACAAACAGAATGCACAGCATCTGCCTGACGAGCTTCTGACGCTTCATTACTGCTGCACCTCCTTGGAGTGGGTCGCGCGCAGCTGGATGAGGGCAATGGCGGCCACCAGAATGAAGAACAGCACTGCCTTGGCCTGGCCCACGCCGCGGGACTTGGAGTTGAGGTAGAAGGTGTTGTAGATGTTCAGCGCCAGCATTTCCGTGGAGCGGATGGTGGTGCCGTCCGGCTGGAAGATAAAGGGCTGGCCGCCGGTGAGCACCAGGTTCTGGTCAAACAGCTTGAAGCCGTTGGTCAGCGACAGGAAGGTGCAGATGGTGATGGAGGGCATCACCGTGGGAATGGTGATGTGCCACAGCGTGTGCCAGCCGTTGGCGCCGTCAATCTGCGCCGCCTCCAGCATGTCCTCGGAAACCGACTGCAGTCCCGCGATGTAGATGATCATCATGTAGCCAATCTGCTGCCAGCACAGCATGACGATCAGTCCCCAGTAGCCGTAGGTGGAGTTGAGCACGATGGAGGTATTGTACTGCTGCAGGAAGCCGTCAAAGATCATCGACCAGATGTAGCCCAGCACGATGCCGCCGATGAGGTTGGGCAGGAAGAACACGCCGCGGAACAGGTTGGCGCCGCGGATGTTGCGGGTGAGGGCATAGGCCACGGCAAAGGCCAGCACGTTGATGATGACAAGGGAGGATACCGCCACCATGGCCGTGTAGCCGAAGGCGTGCATGAAGCCTGCGTCCTGGATGGCCTTTGCATAGTTGCCAAGGCCGATCCACTTGGCGTTGCTGGTGATGGTGAACTTGCAGAAGGACAGGTAGATGCCCTGCAGGAAGGGCCACAGGAAACCAATGCAGAAGCACACGAACGTGGGCAGAAGGAAGATGGGGAACATCCTCTGAATGGGGCGGCGGATCAGCCGGGAGTTTACGGCCGCTTCGCTGCGTCTTTGCTTTTTCATGGTTGTTTTCCGCTCCTCGTTTGCCGCCTCATCAATGCTCGCGAAAAGCGCTGATGAGGCGGCAAGATTCAAAAAGGGGAGCGGGGTTTAACCCGCTCCCCGGTTGTGCGTAACGATTGAATCAGCCGCAATTACTGGTTGGCATACTGAGTAGCCCAGCCCTGCACGAAAGCGGTGACCACGTCGTCCCAGCTGCCGGTGCCGGCAGAGTACTGGGTCAGGGCAGCCACGACGCCAGCGCGCCAGGTGTCAACGTTGGGGGTGTAGTTGAAGGCCCAGGACACAACGTACTTGCCCTCAGCGATGTACTTGTTGGCATCGTTGAAGAACACGTTGGCGGAAGCCTTGGCGGCCTTGAAGGGGATGGGGCCGAACTGCTCGGCCATCATGGTGGTGCCTTCTTCGCCGGTCACAACCCACTTCAGGAAGTCCAGGGTGGCCTTCTGGTCAGCCTCGGAAGCCTGAGAGTTCACGGCCCAGCAGTTCTCGGTGCCGCAGGGCAGAGCAGCGTTCTCTTCGCCTTCAACGCCGATGTAGATGGGCAGCATAACCAGGTTGGCGGGATCCATGCCGTACTTGCCGGTCAGGTTGGCGTACTCCCAGGTACCGTTCTGGTAGAAGGCAGCCTTGCCCTCGCCGAAAGCGGCCAGAGACTCGTCGCCGGTGGAGGAAGCCAGCTGGCTGGGCTCCACGGAGGAGTTGTTGATGTACAGATCCCAGATGTTCTTGAAGCCATCCAGGTAAGCGCCGGTGATGGTGGCGGGCTGAGCGGTCACGCCATTGTCACGGAACTCGTAGTACAGGGGCATGTTGGCCAGGTGGCCGGAGAAGCGCCAGGAGCTGGAACCGTCCAGACCGGCGGGAGAGAAGGCGTCAAAGCCCAGCTCGTCCTTGCGGGCGTGGATGTCTTCCACAACGGCCTTCAGGGTTTCGAAGTTGACGATCTCTTCCACGGTGTGGCCGGCCTTCTCGATGAGGGCCTTGTTGGCGATGATGCCGAAGGCTTCGTAGCAGTAGCCCACAGCGTACAGTTCGCCGTTCTCGCCGTAGAGGTTGAAGTCGTTGGTGGTCAGCTCGTTGGCAAACTCAGTGCCGTTGAGGTCCAGCAGGAAGTCGATCCAGGTGTCGATGCCGGCCTGGTTGCCGCACTGGAACAGGGTGGGAGCATCCTTGCCCTTGTCCATTTCAGCGGTCAGGGTCTCGGAGTAGGTGCCGGAAGCAGCGGTCACAACCTTGACTTCCACGCCGGTCTGCTCGGTGTAGGTCTTGGCCAGAGCCTGCCAGGCTTCGTCAGCTTCGGGCTTGAAGTTGAGGTAGTAGACCTTGCCTTCAGCAGCGGAGGCAACGGTGATCATGGACAGAGCCATCACCAGGGTCAGAGCCAGGGCAACAAGTTTCTTCATGAAAGGTACACCCCTTTTTCAATTTACGCGGTCTGAGCCGCAATTTGAACTGCGAACAGGTTAAATGCAATCGTTTGCACGACCGATCCTTCCTGTACTATAGCCATCATATACCACGTGCAAACGTTTGTCAACCGTCTTTTGTAATTTTGTGCTTCTTTTTTTCCGTGTTTCACATCCTGCGTATGCTTAAGGCAGGAATGGATCATCTTATCCATGCAGGCATCCCATCCCATGACAAAGGAGAAAAACATGATGATCCGAAAAATCACAGCGGTTCTGGCCGCCCTTGCGCTGGTTTCGGGCGCGGCGGCGCTTTGGGCGCAGGCGCAGGAGGCGCCCGTGCAGCCGCAGCAGCCGTCTGCCGGCAGCGTCTATTATCTCAACTTCAAGCCCGAGCAGGCCGTGCAGTGGGAGCTGGCCGCCCAGCGCTACCGGCAGAAAACCGGCGTGCCCGTCACCATCCTCACCGCCGCCTCCGGCACCTACGAGGACACTCTGCGCTCCGAAATGGAAAAGACGGATCCGCCCACCCTGTTTCAGGTCAACGGCCCCACCGGCCTGCGCACCTGGCGCGACTGGTGCCTGGATCTGCGCGATACGGCGCTTTTCAAACACCTGCAGAGCCAGTCCTTTGCGCTCTTTGACGGTGAGGAAGTGCCCGCCATTGCCTACGCGGTGGAAACCTACGGCATCATTTTCAACCGCACGCTGCTGGCCAAGTACTGCGACATGGAGAATGCGGTGATCCGCACGCCGGATGACATCACCAGCTTTGAAACCCTCAAGGCCGTGGCTGAGGACATCCAGAAGCGCAAAGAGGAACTGGGCGTGCTGGGCGCGTTTGCCTCCGCAGGCATGGATGCATCCTCTGACTGGCGCTTCAAAACCCATCTGGCCAACCTGCCCATCTACTACGAATACAAAAAGGATGGCATTGCCGATACGCAGGCCATCCGCGGCGATTATCTGCCCCAGTTTCAGCAGATCTGGGATCTGTACCTGAACAACGCCACCTGCCCGCCTGCGCTCATCGGCGCGCGCACCGGCGAGGATGCGGCCTCCGAGTTTGCGCTGGGCGAGGCGGTATTCTACCAGAACGGAACCTGGGCGTATGCGGACTGCGTCTCCGAAGGCCTCACCGACGACGAGCTGGGCATGCTGCCCATCTACATCGGCGCGGAAGGCGAGGAGGAGCAGGGCCTGTGTATGGGCTCGGAAAACTACTGGTGCATCAACCGCCACGCCGCGCCGGAAGATATGGAAGCCACCAAGGCTTTTCTGGAATGGCTCATCACCAGCGAGGAGGGCAAGCGCCTGCTGACCGTGGAGATGGGCTTTGTGACGCCCTTTGACACCATGGAGGCTGACATGGACAGCATGAACGCCCTGCAGCGCGCTGCTCAGGAGAGCCTGATGCAGGGCAAATGGCCGGTTTCGTGGGCGTTTACCACCATTCCTTCCGAGACGTGGAAAAACCGGCTGGGCGCGGCCATGCTGGAATATGCGCAGGGCACGGGAGACTGGAACGCTGTGCGCACGGCCTTTGTGGATGGCTGGGCGGACGAGCAGAGCCGCGCCGAGTGAATGGAGACGGAGCGATGGAACGATATCTCACCCGCTGGTGGCCGCTGTTTCTGATTCCCACCTGCGCGGCTTTTCTGATCGGGTTTCTCATCCCTTTTGCGCTGGGCCTGTACCTGTCCTTCTGCGATTTCACCACGCTTTCCAATGCCGTCTTTACCGGCCTTGACAACTATGTGAAGGCCTTTTCCGATGCATCGGGCGAGTTTGTGCACGCGCTGTGGTATACGGCGCTGTTCGCGGTGGGATCCACGGCGCTCATCAACGTGCTGGCGCTGTGCGTGGCGCTGCTGCTCACGCGCGGCTTTGCAGGCACCAGTGCCTTCCGCACGGTGTTCTTCCTGCCCAATCTCATTGGCGGCATTGTGCTGGGCTGGCTGTGGCAGGTGCTGCTCAACGGGCTGCTGGCGCCCTACGGCGCAACGCTGGTGAGCAGCGAATGGTACGGCTTCTGGGGGCTGATGGCGGTGGTGACGTGGCAGCAGCTGGGCTACATGATGATCATCTACATCTCGGGCCTCACGGCCATTCCGGACGAGCTGATGGAGGCCGCCGCCATCGACGGCGCAACCGCGCGGCAAACGTTCTTTCACGTCAAGCTGCCCATGCTGATGCCATCCGTCACCATCTGCACGTTTCTCACTCTCACCAACGGCTTCAAGCTGTTTGATCAGAACCTGGCGCTCACCAACGGCATGCCCAGCAACCGTTCTCAGCTGCTGGCGCTGAACATCTATTCCACCTTCTACGGCCGCAGCGGCTGGGCGGGCGCCGGACAGGCCAAGGCGGTCATTTTCTGTGTGATTGTGGTGGCCATCGCCCTTTTGCAGCTCAGGCTGACCAGACCCCGGGAGGTGCAGCATTGAAACGCATGGCAAAGGCTTTCTGGCCTGTGTTTTTTACGCTTTTGTCGGTGGTGTATCTCTATCCGCTTGCGCTGGTGGTGATCAACAGTTTCAAGAAGAAGGCGTACATCAGCCGCCAGCCCTTTGTGCTGCCTGCAGGCAGGATGTTTGCCCGATGGGCCAATTACGAAAAGGGTTTGCAGCTGACGGATTTCATGCGCTCGCTGGTGCACAGCGTGGTGATTACCGTGCTTTCCGTTGCGCTGATTCTGCTGTGCACGTCCATGTGCGCGTGGTTCATCACCCGCGTGCGCAATGCCATGACGCGCACGGCGTATGGGCTGTTTCTGTTTTCCATGATTGTGCCGTTTCAGATGGTCATGTTCACGCTGTCCAAGATGGCGAACATGCTTGGGCTCAACACGCCTTTGACCATTCCCGTGGTTTATCTGGGGTTTGGCGCGGGGTTATCGGTATTCATGTTCACGGGCTTTGTGAAGGGTTCGCCCATTGCGGTGGAGGAATCCGCCATGATGGACGGGTGTTCGCCTGTGCGGATGTTTTTTGCCATTGTGCTGCCCATTCTCAGGCCGACCTGTGTATCGGTGGGCATTTTGCAGGTGATGTGGATCTGGAACGATTATCTTTTGCCCTATCTGGTACTGGATTTGAAGCAATACAAGACCATTCCCATTGCGGTGCAGTATTTGCGCGGCGGATACGGGAGTGTGGACATGGGTGCGATGATGGCCATGCTGGTATTGGCGATTATACCGGTGGTGGTGTTTTATCTGGGGTGTCAGAAGTATATTGTCAGCGGGGTGATGGCGGGGGCGGTGAAGGGGTGAGAGGGGAGATTGGTTGGTTCTCTTGGAGTTGTGCTGACGAGGAACAGGGGGTGCCTCCGGCGGCCAAGGGGTACAGGGGAAACATCGAGGTTTCCCCTATACCCCTTGGATCCCCTGACCCCTTCTCCGACCAGGGGGAACCCCTGGACCCCTGCGAGTTGAGCGCATTTTTCTTTCGGGTAGCTTCTGTTTGTTGAGCGCCTTCTAAGACGCAAAACCCCCATCAACACCAGCCTG
>JAQXJZ010000152.1 GCA_029009515.1 bacterium | reverse complement strand
CAGGGAATGAACAGCACAGGCCGTCCGGCATGGCCGTAGACCTTCATTTCCATTTCGCGGCCAAGCTCGTGGCTGTAGTGCTTGAAATATTGCGTCTCCATGGGTATCTCCTCCGTCAGTGCTGCCAGTCATACAGCAGTGTGTTGATGAAAAAGGGAATCTGTTTTTCCCAGCTGGCTTCGTCGTGGTTGCCGTCTGGCACGATGCGGCTGGTGAGGTGCACGCCGCGCTCCAGAAGCCTCTGGGTGACCGCGCCGAACTGGCGGATCATGTTGGGGTGGAAATTCATCTCGCGGGAACCGTAGTCCATGTAGATCACGGTATCCGGCCGGATGGGCGTATCGCGCAGAAATTCATCCAGCCTGCGGGTGGCAAACCAGATGGACGGCGAAAGCGCCGCCGCGCGCGAAAACACATGGTTGTACTGGATGACGGCGTACAGGCTCATCAGCCCGCCCATGGAGCTGCCGGCGATGAAGGTATCGTACCTTCCGGGCAGGGTGGGATACTGCTCGTCAATGAGCGGCTTGAGCGTGTGCACGAACCATTCCATGGTGTCGTGGCCTCTGCCCTCCACGCTGCCCAGCTTGGGCGCACGGAAGGAAAACGGCGCGTATTCCGACAGTCTTGCGCCCTGAGGCGCGTGGTTGCACTCCACCGCCACCACCATCAGCGGCGTTTCGCTCTCGTCCAGGTATTCCTTCATGCCCCAGCATTTGCCATATGTAGCGTCCTCGTCGAAGAACACGTTATGTCCGTCAAACATGTACAGCACCGGAAAGCGCAGCGTCTCGTCCTCTTCAAAGGCGTCTGGCACGTAGACATACACATTGCGCTCTTCCTCGCCCGTGTAGGCCGGATAAGGCAGGGTGAATTGATCGATCATCTTCGAACCCTCCTGTCACAATGCTTTCCGGGCCATAAGCCCGGAAAGCATAATATAGCACAACAACACCTGAAATGCAATGGCAGGAAAGTTCTTCCACCAAAAAGTTCATGAAAAAAGCAGAACCGCACAGCGGTTCCGCTTCATTCAGCTCATTTTACCTTCACCTTGACCACAGCCTTGCGGCCCTTGCCCTCGCCGATGCCGGGCGCATGGGCGTCCTGCGGGAACATGATGACAAAGTGATCCTTCTTCATGGGCAGGATGGCATGATCCTTGGGGAAATCGGCAAACAGGCCGCTTTCTTCATTGGCGTCCCAGTCCGGGAACACGCCAAGGGGCAGCCAGCCGATGGATTCATCGCCGGTAAAGGAGATCTGGATATCGGCATAGGTACGATGCGCCTCAAAAGTGCCCGTTCCGGCAGCATGATAGGCAGCGTCCATCACATTGATAAATACCTGATCGCCATCCACCACATTGCGGCCAGTCTGCAGCTCGCTCAGATCATGGGAAAGCAGATAGTCAATGGCGGTATCCAGATTGGGGTGAATGCCCTTGTAAAAAGACAGGTTGGCAAGCGTATCGCAGATCATGACGAAACCTCCGTTTTTCTTTGGATTATACCACAATTCCCGCTGTTTCTCAACATTTGACACCTGCCGGGCAGACAAGTATAATGATGCCTGATTCCATTGCAAAAAGGGAGACGAAAACATGGAACTGAAAGGCCGCATCATCAACGTTCTGGGCGACAGCATCACCGAAGGCGTGGGCGCATCCTGCGAGGCCAACCGTTTTACCGACGTGCTCTGGCGTGAATATGAACTGCAGAAAGTCAACAACTACGGCATCAGCGGCTCGCGCATTGCAAAGCAGCACGCCATGACCAACGAGCGCCACGAGCGCTGGTTTGCATCCCGCATTGAGGAGATGGATCCCAATGCCGATGCGGTGATCGTCTTTGGCGGCACCAATGACTACGGTCACGGCGACGCGCCTCTTGGCAGCTTTGAGGACCGCACGGTGGATACCTTCTACGGCGCGTGCCACGTGCTCATGCAGGGGCTGATGGAAAAATACGTGGGCAAGCCTGTCATCATCTGCACGCCTCTGCACCGCGATGAGGAAAACGATCCCCATGACGAGCGCAAGGTGGAGGTGCATCCGCTGCATGTGTACCGCAGCATCCTGATGGAAGTGGCGCAGTACTACGCCATGCCGGTGCTGGACCTGTATGCCGTGAGCGGCATTCAGCCTCAGAACGCCGTCTGCCGCGAGGCTCTGTGCCCGGACGGCCTGCATCCCAACGACGCCGGCCACGCCATCGTCGCCCGCCGCATGGGCGAAATGCTCAAAATGCTCTGATCATAAAGAAATCCAATGCGATGATTTATTTCCTGCTCTCTCTCCTGTGCAGCGTGATGGTGAGCGTGTTCATGCGCGCCAGCGAAAAGCACATCCGCAACAATCTGACCATGCTTGCGTGCAACTATGCCGCCTGCACCGTGCTGGCCGCCGCATTTGCCCGCACGCTCAACCTGTTTCCCCGTGCCGAGGGCATAGGCGTCACGCTTTTTCTGGGCCTGATTTCCGGCATTCTGTTCCTGGGCGCGTTTGTGCTTCTGCAGTGGAACATCCGCCAGAACGGCGTATCGCTTCCCTCCACCTTCATGAAGCTGGGCGTTGTGGTGCCCACGCTCATGGCCATTACCCTCTTTGGCGAAACGCCCACCTTTGTGCAAATTGCGGGCATTGTGATGGTGATCATCGCCATCATCCTCATCCAGTCCGGCAAAAGCCAGGACAAAGCCGTGAACTACGGCGCGCTGATTGCGCTTCTGCTGGTGGGCGGAGCTGCCAGCGTCATGACCAAGGTGTACGACTTCTATGGCGTGGAAGCGCTGAAAAACCACTTTCTGTTCTACAACTTCGGCGTAGCCTTCCTGCTGTGCGTGATGCTGTGCCTGTGGAAGAAGCAGGGCCTTGGGCTGATGGACGCACTGTTTGGTTTCCTGATTGGCGTGCCCAACTACCTGAGCTCCCTGTTTTTGCTCCTTTCTCTGGAAACCGTGCCTGCCGTGGTGGCCTACCCCACCTCCAGCGTCGGCAGCATCGTGCTGGTGCTCATCTGCGGAAGGCTTTTCTTCAAGGAACGCCTCACGCGCCGCCAGCTGTGGTGCATCGGGCTGATCCTGGTTGCACTGGTTCTTTTGAATCTGTAAGCACAAAAACCAACGGAGCATTCCGTTGGTTTTTTGTACACGGATCAAAAGCGAACTGTAATATAGTAATACGGCACCATAAAGCTCGGGTGCAGATTTGTTTTGAAATCACGCAGTCCAGGAACGCCACAGTCGCAATCCTCATTATCGTAGCGAAAACCCTGACAGTTGATGCTGAAAAACGCATGTGTGAGCGCCGGCGCGATATCCTGATAGCTGTTGTCCGCTTTCATAAACATGCTCATATACACCGTATCATTGAAAGGCGTGCCAATGTAGAACGCGGCAGGCCTTCCGTCAATGTGGAACAATCCGCCCTGCAGCTCCAGATTCTCCATCTCCCGCAAGGCCATCAGCATCAGCTTTTGTTCTTCCTCAAGGGTTTCTTCACGCGTGCGGCCTTCCAGCCACCGTTCGTTGATCTCCAGACAGCAATCCTTGTTTTCAGCCGTAATCGGCTCATAGGTCCATGGATAATTCTTGTTGAATCTGGCGATCTTTTTGCGCTTGTTGCGAAATTCGCCTCCGGGCAGTTCAATCTGCTCCTGCACATCCAGCATGTAGCAAGCTCCTTCGCAGCAGTCTTCCACAAAGGACACCTTTTCCCCAAACTGCTCGCGCAGTTCCTTCAGGCCATCGTCAGAAGCACCGCAGAACACCACTTCCCCGCATTGGGAAGCATAAATTCTTCAGCACCTCGTCGATGGCTCTTCTGCGATCTTCAGGTGCACCCGTGGGATACTGCCACTGCAGCACCCCATCTTCCATCCACGGCTTTTTGATCAAGCAGCCGCAGAATTCCCGATAGGTATCATAACCGTAGATGGCCTGGGTCAGGTACGGTTGGGCAAAATGCGCCTGAGGAAGCAGCTTTGAATCCTTGCTGCGGATTGCCTCCACCCATGGACGGTCTGCTATTTCCAGTTTGCGAAATGGAGCTTCAAATTGTTTGATCCTCCCTTTTCCAATTCTTCTCCTGATTTTCTGCGCAATTTTTCCGAGCATGCTGTATCCCTCATTTGGTATTGATAACGTTTATTGCAAATTCCAAAAACAGATATACTTAGAATCATTCTCCTTTTCATACTTAAATTCCTTTTATTATATTTCTTTAATAGAAATTAGAAAAACAATTCCAACTCTTTGGCATGGCCGGTTGATTGATCAATAACAAAGAACAGGGAAACATCAGAAGTGCCGCCGTTCAAAATGAACGGCGGCACTTTTTGATTCCTTTTTTGCTCACATTCGATTCAAGCTGCCCTGAAAAGGCGGTAAATTTCTTGCTGG
>JAQXJZ010000151.1 GCA_029009515.1 bacterium | reverse complement strand
CTGTATTCTTCTTCTTTTTTTGGTTGCAGATGGGACTATGATCGAGGGGATTATGCTGTTCCTGCTACTCTTGCTGATTACATGAATACTGCATATATGGAAGCATACCATGAGTATCAAAAGGCCTGTGAAAAGTATTGGCAAAAATGCAAAAAACCATTCATTGGAACTTTGTATAAAAACAATCATTCTTTTCCTTCTGAACCAGATAAAAAAATGTATCCTCTCCCCTCATACTATCCTACTTCCCTTCTGTTAAAGAGTGAGGGGAAAATTTGGAGGGACGTCCTTTGGGGATACACGATTTCTTCACCTTACGACAAAATAAAAACAGATTTTTGGGGAACTCCATATTCATCACGCGTTACAGCCGACGATATAAAAAAAACCTTTAGTATGTGTGATTTCTACAAAACGTCTGAATGTCTCAAAAGCTATTTAGTGTATTGTGATAATGAAATACAACGAGTACGTTTTCAACGTCAGTCTGATAAAGCAAAACTCGAGCAGGAGATCGAAGCGTTGAAAAATGAAGTACGGTAATATTCCAATAATATACAGTAATTGCGTTTGTCCCACCAGACAAAATGGTACGCATTCAAAAAAGCCGAATAGTGTTAGCATCTGTTTGCTTTTGCACAAAAGTGTGTGTTTCAATCGTGAGGTGCTATGATCTGTCCAGCTATCTTAGCGCGTCTGTAACTGTTTTACACATACTTTGCTAGAAAATGAATTAGGTATCATTTTAACATTGTGATGCTGCTTTTCAAAAATAAATCTATTCGTGCTATGTAAGACTACACGCCGCCTCAAGAAAACACATAGAAAAGTGTGCTAAGCCGCTTTGGCTTGGCACACTTTTTGGTTAGGTTTTTTTGACGGGTCGGACGTATTTCCAGTAGCGTTTGCAATCATGGTAGAAGTAGAAGATGCGGCCGGGGGTGGTATCCAGTTGATAGCCGGAGGCAGCGTAGTCAAAGGCTTTCATGGCGGCTTCGATCTTCTGCTCCACGGCGCTGTTTTCGGTTTCGTAGTCGAAGGGGCCGTGTTCAAACACGAGGTATTCACCTTCGGGCACGTCCATCAGCAGCATCTGTTCCGGGATGGGGCCATTGTAATTCAAGGGCAGACGCACGCCGTAGCATTCGGCCAGCGGGATGCCCCAGCTGCAGATGCGGCCCGAGGGATCGTTGAGGAAACCCATGATCTGCCCCGCGCCGCTGTCCGCTTCGCTGCCGCCAAGGTCATCCAGCTTATGGGGAATGCTGTCCAGCAGGCCGCAGATGGTTTCGCAGTCCTGGCCGGGAATGAGGCTCTGCTTCTGCCAGAAATCCCAGTAGCCGATGCTTTCGTAATTGCGGATATGCAGGAATTTGTGCGCCGGGATGGTGACGAAGTAGGTTTTGACGTCGTCTTTGGTTTGCATCATGCTTTTTTCTCCTGTGCTCATCAAGTAGCAGTCAAAGGGCCTCAGGATGGTGCGCAGCACAACCGGCACGGGATGCTTTCGGTAGGCGCTTGGCGTGACGCCGTAGGCTTCCCGGAACGCATGGGTAAAGGCTGCATGCGAGGCAAAGCCGTACTTCAGCGCGATATCAAGGATTCGTTCCTCCGTATCGCGCAGCGCAATCAGTGCGCAGGCCAGCCGACGGTAGCGCACATAGTCGCGGAACGTCATGCCGGAGATTTCGCGGAATTTGCGCGAAAAGTGGTATTCGGAATAGCCGAAGCTACGCGAGATGCCCTCCAGCACCAGTTTTTCATCCTGCTGATTGCGGATGCCGTTTTCAATCTCATCGATCATCTCCTGCATCCTTCGGTACCATTCGCGCATTCCATCGCCTCCTCAACTGCTCTGAACACAGCATAAACCAACTGTCTCCATCCGCGCTTGCTTTCATTTGCGCATTTTATGGTTAACCTTGAGGCCGTAAAACGGCCACAAAACACGGGATTCTCAAGGGTGAAACCCTTGAGCGGGTTTCCAAAGGGCAGCGCCCTTTGGCCGCCGGAGGCCCCCCCGTACTCCCCTGTCACAAAGCAAAAAGGACCAGCCAAACGCTGATCCTTTTGCAAAAGAAGCATTACTCTTCTTCCTCTTCCTCGTCCATTTCTTCCAGCATGGCGTCAAACGCAGCGCTGGCAGCTTCGAACTCGGCGTCGTCCTCGATGCTCTGCAGGTCGACCTCGCCGTTCTCGTCCTCGGAGTAGCGATACAGGTACACATTGCCTTCTTCGCTCTCTTCGTCGGCGTCCATGGGCAGCAGGGCGATGTAATCATGGCCGTTGGCTTCCACGATGCCAATCACTTCGCACTCCATTTCAGTACCGTCATCCAGGCTCAGGGTGAGGATTTCAACCTCGTGCTCGCAGCAATCGCACTCGTGATCATGTTCATGTTCGTGATGCATGGTTCTTTCTCCTTTAAATAATCAGTTTGTCACATCAGAAGCGCAGGCTCAGGCAGCTCAGACCGCCGTCAATCTTGCGGAACTCAGAGGTATCCACCAGCAGGACGGGGTAGCCGAGGCTTTCCACAGCCGCCTTCACAGCGGGGAAGTTGGCCGGCACGATAACGGTGCCGTTGACCCAGATGCAGTTGGCTGCATAGGCCTCTTCCTCGGGGATGACGGTCTTATTGTACTGGGCAAAGCAGGGCTTGTCAATGAATTCGCCGGAAACCAGCATATTGTTGTTTTCCAGATAGTTCACGCCGGTCTTGAGGTGCAGCACCTTTTCCAGGCTGACCGCCTCGCACTTGAAGCCGTAGCTTTCCAGAATGGCGGCAAACTGGCGGATGCCTTCCTCATTGGTGCGGGCGGAAGCACCCACATAGAAGGTGTCGCCCACCATCATCACGTCGCCGCCCTCGAGGGTGCCGGGATTCTGGATGAAGTGGATGTTTTCCTTGGCAAAGAAATTTTCCAGCACAGGCACGATGGCGGCGGTTTCGCCATTGCGGGTTTCAGCGCCGGGGTTGGTAACGATGGCGCACTTGCGGGTGAGCACGGCCACGTCTTCCACAAAGCAGGAATCCGGGAAGTTGTTATCAGCAGGCAGCACGGTCACTTCCACGCCGCACTTCTTGAGCGCCTCGATGTAGCTGGCATGCTGCTCGAGGGCTTTTTCGTAGATGGGCTTGCCCAGCTCGGGGGCAGAGGTGATGCCGTCGCACACGGAGGGACAGGGCGTTTTGACGATGACGTTCTTGAACATGTTGCGTTTCCTCTCTATACGATCGTTACAGTACCTTGGACAGGAATTCCTTCAGACGGGGATGCTGCGGGTTCTGGAAGAACTCGGCAGGCGTGTTTTCTTCCTTGATCTCACCCTCATCCATGAACAGGATGCGGGTGCCCACCTCGCGGGCAAAGCCCATCTCGTGGGTGACGATGACCATGGTCATGCCGGTATCGGCCAGCTGACGGATGAGCTCCAGCACCTCGCCGACCATTTCGGGGTCGAGCGCGGAGGTGGGCTCGTCAAAGAGCATCACCTTGGGCTCCATGGCCAGCGCGCGCACGATGGCCACGCGCTGCTTCTGACCGCCAGACAGCATGGCGGGATAGGTGTTGGCTTTATCCGCCAGACCAATGCGCTCCAGAAGCGCCATGGCTTTCTTTTTCGCCTCTTCCTTGGTCTGCAGCTTGTGGTAAACCGGCGCAAGGGTGATGTTTTCCAGAATGGTCTTGTGCGGGAAGAGGTTGAAATGCTGGAACACCATACCCATGCGGCAGCGGGTCTTATCCAGGTTGGTATCGGGCGCAGTCAGGTCCACGCCTTCAAAGATGACCGTGCCGGAGGTGGGTTCCTCCAGCAGGTTGAGGCAGCGCAGCAGCGTGCTCTTGCCGGAGCCGGACGCGCCGATGAGCACCACGCGCTCACCTTCTTGGATGGTGGTGTTCACGCCGCGCAGCACTTCCAGCTTGCCAAAATTCTTGTGCAGATTCTTAATGTCGATCACTCTGAGCCAGCCTCCTCTCCAAATGGTTCACAGCCGCGGACAGGCCAGCCACCAGCAGGTAGTAGATAATGGCCACAGACACCAGCGGAAAATACGGCGACAAGGTGCGGCTGCGCACCAGGTCGCTGGCACGGGTGAGGTCGACCACGGAGATCAGACCCACAATGGAGGTTTCCTTGAGCACGGCGATGGCTTCGTTGCACAGCGCCGGCAGGATGTTCTTGATGGCCTGCGGCAGAACGATCAGGCGCATGGCGGCAATCTGGCTCAGGCCCACGGAGCGGCCTGCTTCCATCTGGCCGATGTCCACGGAGTTGATGCCGCCGCGGATGACCTCGGACACATAAGCGCCGGAGTTGACGCCGAATGCCACGCAGCACACGACCACCTTGTTGGGGAAGCCGGCCATGATGATGAACGCCATGATGGTCAGCTGAATGGCCAGAGGCGTGCCGCGCATGACGGACACGTAGAAGGCCAGCACCTTGTCCAGCGCAATCAGAATGTACGTGCCGATGTTCCTGCGCTTCTTGCCCTTTGCGCTCTCGGCCAGATAATGCACCACCGACACCAGCACGCCGATGACGATGCCGATGAGCGCCGCCACGACAGTGATCAGCATCGTGTTCCTGAAACCGTTCCAGAACACGATCCAGCGGTTGTCCTTGATGAAGGTGCGGGTAAACTCGTTGGCAAGCATTGCCCAAAACTCCTGCATGGAAATCCCCTTTCACACAGCTGTGCGCGGCAAAGGTCATCCCCTTGCCGCGTACAGGCTGATTATGGACTTTTGTCCGTCGATCAGTTGATGGCGGAAGCCAGCTCGCTGTGCTTGACGATCCAGGCGTCCACGGTGCCGTCGGCGATGACGGGAGCGATGATCTCGTTGATCTTGGCCACGAAGGCGTCCTCGCCCTTCTTCATGGCGATGCCCAGCTCCTCGATGGTGGCGTTGCCGTCCTTGTCGGTCAGCGGGAAGCACTTGAGGCCGCTGTTGACAGCCACCAGGTTCTCAGCCAGCATGGTGTCGCACACCACAGCGCCGAGCTCGCCGTTCTTGAGGGCCAGCGCGGCGTCGGTGAGGAACTTGTACTGCTTGCACTCAGCGCCGGTGCCCATCAGCTTGCCCATCATGATTTCATCGCTGATCAGGAAGTCGCCGGTGGTGCCCAGGTGAACGCCGATGGCGGCGCCGGCCAGATCCTCGATGGTGGCGACGGAGGTGTTATCCTCCAGAACGATGATGTACTGCTGAGCGACGGTGTAGGGATCGCTGAAGGACAGCGTTTCCTTGCGCTCTTCGGTGATGGTCATGGCGGAGAGGGACAGGTCAGCCTCGTCCTTGACCAGGTAGGTGGAGATGGAGTCGAAAGCGACGTTGATCACTTCCAGTTCCACGCCCAGCTTCTCAGCGATGTAAGCGGCCAGTTCCAGGTCAGAGCCGGCAACTTCGCCGTTGGCGCCGATGTATTCAAAGGGAGCCCAGGCAGCGTCGGTGGCCACAACCAGCTTGCCGGCGGCAAGCACGTCATCCAGCTTATCGGCCATAGCGGTGCTCATCATGCACAGAGCCATCATCATAACCAGCAGCATAGCAATCATTTTCTTCATAACCAAAGCAACCTCCTGCGTTGAATCTGCGTTTCAGATCCTTGATTGAATGAACGTACTATAGCATATGTATATTTATTCGTCAACATGTATTTTTGATTTTTTTGAAAAATAGCAGTAAGTGCTATGATAACATGCGTTTCTATGGTGAATCATTACAAACGAGCGGCGTATAATATACATTATATACAGCTTGATAACCCTGCATTCGCTATACATGCAGCCTTTGTGCACACCGTACTCGTCATTGACACGTTCCGCTGCGGGTGATATACTGCATATGGATGTATTTTACCCGATGCTTTATGCATCCTTGATTTTCCTTCATTTGTATTACTATTGTACAGGAGGTTATCCACATGCAGGTTCATGTTTTCGAAAATGCCGCTCAGGTTGGACAGGCTGCCGCTACCCTCATCGCCGCTCAGGTGCTTTCCAAGCCGGATTCCGTGCTGGGTCTGGCCACCGGTTCCACGCCCATTCCCACCTATCAGGAGCTGAGCCGCCTGTGCAAGGCCGGTGTGGTGGATTTTTCCCGCGTTCGTTCCTTCAATCTGGACGAGTACTGCAATCTGCCCGTTGATCACGAGCAGAGCTACCACAGCTTCATGAAGGAGAACCTGTTCGATCATATTAATATTGATATCAACAACACCCGCGTGCCGGACGGCAACGCTGCGGATCCTGCGAAGGAAGCCGCTGACTACGACGCCGCCATCGCCAACGCCGGCGGCATCGACGTGCAGATTCTGGGCATCGGCCGCAACGGCCACATCGGCTTCAACGAGCCCGGCGACGCCTTCGTGTACGGCTGCCACATCGTCAACCTCACCCAGAGCACCATCGAGGCCAACCGCCGCTTCTTCGAAAGCGAAGCCGACGTGCCGCGTCAGGCCATCAGCCTGGGCGTGGGCAGCATCATCAACGCCCGCAAGATCCTGCTTTTGGCCACCGGCGCCGACAAGGCCCAGGCCATCCGCGATTCCATCTATGGCGATATCAACCCCCAGACTCAGGCCAGCATCCTGCGCACCCACAGCGATGTGATCTTCCTGCTGGACAAGGCCGCCGCCAGCCTGCTGTAAAAAGCTTCATTACTAACTATTCTCAGCCCGCCTTCCGCTGCGCCTTATGCGGAGGCGGGTTGTTTTTACTGGGAAAAAACCGACAATTTTTGTCCATAAAAAACGTTTTCGCTATTGCATTCATTTTTTGAGTGTGTTATTATATTTCTTACAGAAGGCATTGCCTTCAAGCGGAAAAAACCAAAAATGAATGGAGGACAAACACATGAAGAAGTTCCTTGCTCTCGTTCTGGCCGCGATGATGCTGCTGAGCGCTACCAGCGCCATGGCTCTCACCATCGGTTTCTCTCAGGTTGGTCAGGAATCTGACTGGCGTACCGCCAACACCGACAGCCTTCTGGCCATGGCCGAGAAGGAAGGCTGGGACATGGTTTACGACGATGCTCAGCAGAAGCAGGAAAATCAGGTCAAGGCTCTGCGCAACTTCATCACCCAGGGCGTGGACTACATCCTCTTCACCGGCGTTGTGACCACCGGCTGGGAAGAAGTGCTCAAGGAAGTCAACGAGGCTGAAGTGCCCCTGATCCTCATCGACCGTATGCCCGACTGCATGGAGCAGATCGACTACGTCGGCGCTTTCGGCGGTGACTTCGTCGAGGAAGGCCGCCGCATGGCTCGCTGGACCGTCAACTACTTCAACACCACCGAAGACGTCAACGTTGTGATCCTGGAAGGCACCACCGGCGCTGCCGCTGCCACCGATCGTACCGCTGGCATCAACGAAGTGTTCGCCAACCATCCCAACTTCAAGGTCATCGCCTCCCAGACCGGTAACTTCACCCGCGCTGAAGGCCAGGCCGTCATGGAGAGCTTCCTGAAGGCTCACGCTGACATCGACGTGCTGCTCGCCGAGAACGATGACATGGCTCTGGGCGCCATCGACGCCATCAAGGCCGCCGGTAAGGTTCCTGGCAAGGACATCATCATCGTTGGCTGCGACTCCGTTAAGGCCGCTTTCGACGCCATCGTTGCTGGCGAAATGAACGCCACCATCGAGTGCAACCCCCTGTACGGCGACGCCGTTGCCGAGCTGATCAAGAAGCTCGAGGCTGGCGAAGAAGGCACCCGCACCCTGCTGCACCCCGTTGAGGGCGTGTTCTGCATGGACGGCGGCATTGCTTACGACGAGGCTGGCGAACTGCTGTCTGTGAAGGCTGCCGACGTCATCGCCGACCGCAAGTATTAATCAATCTCACGTTTGTCCGTTGACCGTTGACGGATAACAATCGCTAATCCATAACAGCGGATGGGAGAAAAGTCTCCCATCCGCTTCTTACTTGTGAACCGAAGGGATGATGAACTTTGGAACATGACGTGATCCTCACAATGCGAGGCATCGAAATCCAGTTCCCGGGCGTCAAGGCGCTCGACGGCGTGGATTTTACGCTCAGGCGCGGCGAAGTGCATGCGCTGCTTGGTGAAAACGGCGCTGGCAAATCCACTCTCATCAAGTGCCTCACGGGCGTCAACAAGATGGACGCCGGCAAGATTGAACTGGAGGGCAAAGAAATCCGCCCCACTAATCCCCAGAATGCCATGGAACTCGGTATTTCCACCGTGTTTCAGGAGATCAACCTGTGCGACAACCTTTCTGTTGCCGAAAACATTTTTATCGGCCGCCAGCCCATGAAGCGCGGTCAGATTGATTGGAAAGAAATCAACAAGCGCTCCGCCGAACTGCTCGAGCGCTTCCATGTGCATATTGACGTGACCCGTCCTCTCTCCCAGTACTCCACCGCTATTCAGCAGATGGTTTCCATCGCCCGCGCTGTAGACGTGGATGCGAAGGTGCTGATCCTGGACGAGCCGACCTCCTCGCTGGACAATGACGAGGTCAAGCGTCTCTTTGACGTGATGCGCGCGCTCAAAGCGCAGGGCATCGCCATCATTTTCATCACTCACTTCCTGGATCAGGTCTTTGAGATGAGCGACCGCATGACGGTGCTGCGCAACGGCCACCTGATCGGCGTATACAATGCCGGCGAGATCACCAAGCTGGAGCTGGTCTCCAACATGATCGGCAAGGATCTGGATGAAATCTTTGACCTCAAGCGCGCCACTCAGCAGGAAAATGCCGAAACCATGCTGGAGGCGGAACACATCGGCGTGCCCGGCAAGGTGGAGGACATCTCCTTCAACCAGAAGAAGGGCGAGCTGCTGGGCTTTGCCGGTCTGCTGGGCTCCGGCCGCACCGAGACCGCCGAGATGATCTTTGGCGTGACGAAGATGCAGAACGGCGACCTCAAAATCGCTGGCGTGCCGGTCAAGATTGGCGAGCCGATGGACGCCATCAACCACAAGATCGCCTTCTGTCCTGAGGACCGCAAGCGCGACGGCATCATCGGCGACCTCACCATCCGCGAAAACATCGCGCTGGCGCTGCAGGCCCGCCGCGGCATGATGAAGCCCATGAGCCGCAAGGAACAGGACGAGCTGGCTGATAAGTACATCAAGATGCTCTCCATCGCCACTCCTGATGCAGAAAAGAAGATCGGCGAGCTTTCCGGCGGCAATCAGCAGAAGGTCATTCTGGCCCGCTGGATGGCCACCGAACCCGATCTGCTCATCCTCGACGAGCCCACCCGCGGCATCGACGTCGGCGCCAAGGCCGAGATCCAGCGCCTGATGTTGCAGATGTGCGAAGAGGGCATGTCGATCATCTTCATCAGCTCCGAGCTGGACGAGATCATCCGCTGCTCCAACCGTATCATCGTCATGCGCGACGGCAAGAAGGCCGGCGAGCTGAACGGCGAAAACTGCACGCAGGCGGATATCATGCGCATTATTGCAGGCGAAAAGGACGGTGAGAACGCATGAAGAGCAAGGAATCCTTCCTGAAAAACAAGCTGACATGGGCCATCATCGCCGAGCTGCTCA
Organism: bacterium; assembly: GCA_029009515.1. Classification (GTDB taxonomy): domain Bacteria; phylum Bacillota; class Clostridia; order Christensenellales; family Aristaeellaceae; genus Limiplasma. Next base: position 3,881 of record JAQXJZ010000151.1, on the reverse strand, counting down.
TTCTGCTGGTCGCCGGCATCCTCAGGCCTGAGTTTTTCAGTCTCGAGATCAATCCCACCACCGGCATGCTCTACGGCTCTCTGGTGGACATCATCAACCGTTCGGCTGAGATCACCATCATTGCCATGGGCATGACGCTGGTCATCGCTCTGGGCGGCACGGACATCTCGGTCGGTGCTCTGGTGGCTGTGGCAGGCGCTTTCGCGCTCAAGTTCCTGCGCTGGGACGTGACCCTCTACCCCACCCCCGGCGATTACACCATCTATCCCTTCATCATCGTCATCGCTGTTCCGCTGATCATCTGTACCCTCATGGGCCTGTTCAACGGTCTGCTGATTGGCAAATTGAAGCTGCAGCCCATCATTGCCACCCTGATCCTGATGGTGGCTGGCCGCGGCATCGCGCAGATTGCCACCAACGGCAAGCAGTTCACCACCGGCTATACCCCCTACCGCTTCATCGGTCAGGGCAGCTTCCTGGGCCTGCCGTTCCCCATCATCATCACCATCGTTGTCTGTGCTGCCATGATGATCTTCGTGCGCAAGACGGCCTTTGGTACCTTCGTGGAATCCGTGGGCGTCAACCCCAGCGCCAGCCGCGTGACGGGTCTGAAGTCCAGCCGCATCATCATCATCGTGTACACCCTGACCGGTCTGCTCTCCGGCATCGCCGGTCTGATCTACTCCAGCCGCATCGCTTCCTGCGACTCCAACAACGCGGGCGTGAACTATGAGATGGACGCCATTCTGGCCGTCGTGCTCGGCGGCACCAGCATGACGGGCGGTAAGTTCTCCATGACGGGCACCATCATCGGTTCCCTCATCATCCGCACCATCACCACGCTGGTCTACTACTTTGGCATCACATCTGAATCCATCATGGCTTTCAAGGCCGCGATCATTCTGGTCGTTATCGTGATCCAGTCCGAGCCCGTGCGCAAGAAGCTGGCTACCATGCAGGCGCGCAAGCAGAAAGTGGGTGAGCTCCGTGGGTAAGAAAAAGAGCAATCGCTTTGTCAATTTCATCACCAACCCCAAGTACCTCATGGTGCTCGCAACCATCGGCATCTTCCTGGTCATCTACGCATTCGGCGCTGCCATGTACGGCGACAAGGGTTTCACCAAGCTGCGCACCTTCATGCTGCTGTTTGTGGATAACGCCTACATCGGCATCTCCGCCGTTGGTATGACCATGGTGCTGATCACCGGCGGCATTGACCTGTCGGTTGCTGCGGTGGCCTCCCTCACGGGTATGTTCATTGCTTACGGCACCACGGTTCTGAACATCGACCCCATCGTTTGCATGGTGTTCTCCATCATCGTGGGCATTGGCCTGGGCCTGGGCATGGGCGCGCTGGTCACCTACCTGAAGATCCCGCCCTTCGTTGCCACGCTGACCGGTATGTTCCTGGCCCGCGGCGTGTGCTCGCTCATCAGCCGCGATTCCATCTCCATCAACAACGAGCTGATCGACAAGCTGGCCGGCTGGAAGGTAAACTTCATGACCTGGTCGGCTGAAAAGGCGCAGTGGGTAAAGATCAAGCCTGTCGCCTACGTCAACCTCAACGTGGTTCTGTTCATCGTCATGATCCTTGTGGGCGCTTACATCCTGCAGAAGACCCGCCTGGGCCGCAACATCTACGCCGTTGGCGGCAACGAGCAGTCCGCCCGACTGATGGGTCTGCCGGTCAACAAGACCAAGATGTTCGTGTATGGCTTCAACGGTTTCTGCTCCGCGCTGGCTGGCATTGCCTACGCGCTGTACGTCAAATCCGGCTGGAACCTGGCGCTGCAGGGCGGCGAGCTGGACGTCATCTCCTCTGCCGTTATCGGCGGCGTGCTGCTTTCCGGCGGCGTCGGCTACATGGTGGGTACCTCCTTTGGCGTTCTGCTGAAGGCCATCATTCCTTCGCTGATCACCTTCAACGGCACCCTGTCCTCCTGGTGGGGCAAGATTATCACCGGTCTGCTGGTGCTGATCTTCGTGGTGCTGCAGCAGGTGGTTATGAACGGCCAGTTCTTCAAGAAGAAGGCCAAGGCTGTTCCGCAAAAAGAATAACCGACACAAAAAACCTTCCGCTTGCTGGCGGAAGGTTTTTTTCATGTATTTGCAGTTAGGAATGAAGCTCGTCAAGACCCGGTTTGGACTTCCAGCCGATCATGACGCCCATTGTTACGCCGGTGCGCTGCCACGTAATCTTTTCGTAAGATGCATTGGCAAGCATAGCCTGTACATGGCGGTGGGTCAGACGGCGCTTTTCTTCCGATACCAGCAGACCAGTCAAGGCGCTAAGGGCACGGGGCATGCTCATCACGCCAAGGATCAGCTGTCCGCCGGGCTTGAGCACGCGCCTGGCCTCGGCAATCATGCGCTCGGCCAGCTCCGGTTCCTCGGCGTCCATCTTCATCAGCACCGTATCAAAAGCGTCCTCGCGCCACGGGATATCCCCTGCCGGTGCATATACAATATCGCAGTTCCGCAGCCTTTCGCGCGCGCCGCGTACCTGATCCATCCGATCGGATACGCCGCACACCTCGCACTGCATGTTGCGCCGCAGGTATTCCGCCATCATGCCGCTGCCCACATTGGCGTCCAGCAGCCTGTCTTCGGGGTCCACAACAACCCAGCGCAGCATGGATTTTTCCAGCGCTGTCAGACGTGGTTCCCTGCGTACGGCGATCTCGCCCGCAAGCGTTTTTCCCTGTATCCTGGTGATCATCCGACTCCTCCTTGTTTCCAAGCGGACCTCAACACGTAACGATTATATCATAAATTTGACAACTTTGCACGCATTTCCGTAATATTTTATTTATATTTTTGAAATTAACCTCATTTGCCGAACCACCTCTTTGTCAAAACCGTTCTCAGAGCGCAAATGACTTTGTCTTTTTCCTATCAAATAATGGTTCTTTCGGACATGCAGAGCGCCACTTTATCTCGCTTGACAAAGTGACGAAAGAAGGTACAATTATAAATTGAGAAAGGTTGGCGATTTTTTTGATTAAAATACAACCAGCCGTCAAAAAAGAAACCCTTCGAATTGCCGTTGGCACGCTGATTCTGTCCGTGCTGATGATTGCTGTTTTTCTGATGACGGGCTTTTTTGACGCCGGAGTGCTCTGGGGCGCGCTGCTGGGCAGCGGCGTTACGATCCTTAACTTTTTCCTGCTGGGGCTGAGTGTGCAGCGCGCATCCGAACGAATGAAAGATGTTCATTTTCCTTCCTACGAAGAAGCGGATGCCGAGCTCAAGGACGGCGAGGAGGAACCGCCCGTTCCCGAATCGCCCGAATTGACCCAGGCTAAGCGCGGCATGCAGCTTGCCTACACCGGACGCATGATGCTGGTGGTGGCCACTGGCATCGTGGCGTTGGCTGTGCCGGGCATCAACCCCGTGGCGGCGCTGGTGCCGTTCCTGTTCCCCCGCATCATCATTTTCATCTATGGTATTTTCCATAAAGAGGAGGCCTGACCCATGAAGAAAGATATGCGCGCCAAAGTGGTGGACATTCTTCTGCTCGCGCTGATGATTCTTCCCCTGCTGAGCTGCATGGTGCTCAAGGTGCTGACCAATCCTGCGTCCGAGGGCATCTCCATCACCGGCGCAAGGGTGTTCTTCACCATTCCCATGCCCATCATGGATCTGCCCATCACCGAGTCTCAGGTGCACTCCGTAGCGGTCATGCTCACGCTGCTGGGCATCTGCCTGTACCTGACCCACGGCATTTCCGTGGTGCCGAATTCCAAGCGCCAGCTGGCAGCGGAGTTTCTGGTGGAAAAGGCCAACAACCTCATCCGCGACAACATGGGTCCCAAGTACATGGCCTTCGCGCCCTTCGTGGCGGCCATCATGGGCCTCTCCGCCCTGTCCAGCCTGTCCAG
>JAQXJZ010000150.1 GCA_029009515.1 bacterium | reverse complement strand
GTTTACATGTTAAAAGAATCCACTAAAGAAATAATCTCTTCCCACGAGCGCCTTGACCAGCTTCTGGAACTTCGGCACAATCTGATCCCAGCTGCCCTTGCCGGCATAGTCCACACGGTAGCGGTCGTGGATCTCCTTGCGGCCGTCGAGGCTGAGCACCACATTGCTGCACTCGCGGTTGGCAAAGTCGATCACGTCGTCGTCGATGAGCATGCCGTTGGTGGTGAGGGTGAAGCGGAAGTTCTTGTTCGCTTCCTTCTCGCGGCTGCGGGCATAGGCCACCAGCTGCTTGACCACGTCAAAGTTCATCAGCGGCTCGCCGCCAAAGAAGTCCACCTCGAGGTTGCGGCGGGTGCCGGAATTTTCGATCAGGAAATCCAGCGCCTGCTTGTCCACCTCAAAGCTCATGACGGCGCGGTCGCCGTGATACTTGCCCTGAGAGGCGAAGCAGTAGGCGCAGTTGAGGTTGCAGGTGTGGGCCACGTGCAGGCACAGGGCCTTCACCACGCCGGCGGTGCGCTGCTTGAGCTGACCGGCGATGGGCGCAAAGGTATCCGGCGCAAACAGCTTGCCGGCTTCCTTCAGCTGGCCGATCTGGTCCAGGCATTCCTCCAGCTCCTCACGGGTCACCTCGGGATTGCCGGCATACTTTTCAAGCATCGCTTCGATGATTTCTTCGCGGCTGTGATCCTCATACAGGCCGATGACGTCGTAGGCGACCTCGTCCACCAGATGCACGGAGCCGGAGTAGACGTCCAGCACGATGTGATGGCCGCCCAGTTCATATCTGTGAATCATGGAGCAAACTCCTTTAAAAAGAAAGATTCATGAAAAATGCCGCCATGACGGCGGCATTTTCGGGAATGCAAGAAATTACTTGCTCTCCTTGGTGTTTTCGCACTTCTGGTTGGCAATGCCACAGCTGGTCTTGCAAGCGGACTGGCAAGAGGTCTGGCATTCGCCGCAGCCGCCGTTCTTGGCGCTGGCGCAGAGGTTACGGGTTTCCAGAGTCTTGATGTGCTTCATTGAAAATGACCTCCTAGGAGAAGATTCTCTTGTTTCAACTTTTTCATTATATCACGCAGAGGGGAAAAGTCAACCGTCACTTTGGGCAGGAAAGCGGAACAGGAAGGTGGTGCCGCTGCCTATCTCGCTTTGCACCTCAATCTCCACCCCGTGGCGACGGGCGATTTCCTTGACGATGGCAAGGCCGAGGCCGGTGCCTTCATACGCAGGATCGTGCGTGGCGCGGAAGCGGTCGAAGATGTGCTCCAGATCCTTTGGCGCAATGCCGATGCCCTCATCCGCAATATGGATGCTGGGGGAGTGATCGTCCATCCAGATGCGCACGCTGCGGCCGGGCGAGGTGAACTTGACGGCGTTGTCTGCAACGGCCAGCAGCATCTGGCGCAGACGGGTGTAATCGCCCTGCACGCGGTAATCGGCACGCGGTTCCTCGCAGACCAATACCACGCCCTTGTTTTCGCACAGCGCGCGGGCGCTCATGGCCACGTCGCCCAGCAGATCGCACAGGTCAAAGGTGGTCATATCCAGCGTATATTCGCTGTTCTGCAGGCGCGAAAGCTCCAGCAGATCACGGATGAGGCGCTGCAGCCATTTGGTTTCGCGGATCATCTGCCCGTAATAGGCGCTCACTTCCTCCGGCTTTGTCACCACGCTGTCGCGCAGCGCTTCCAGCGAACCACGGATGACGGTGACGGGCGTGCGCAGCTCATGCGAGATGTTGGAAAACAGCAGCTGCTGCTGATGGCGCACCGCCTCGTCCAGTCGGCGCGATTCCTCCAGCCGCTGCGCCAGAATGTCCATCGACTGCGCCAGCGAGCCGATCTCGTCCTTCTGGGCGATGCGGGTGCGGGCATCATAATCGCCCTCGGCGAGGGAATGGGCGACCTTTTCCACGATGGAAATGGGGCGCGTGAAGCCGTGCGACAGCCACAGCGCCAGAATAACCGCCAGCCCGAAGGAGATGAAAAGACTGTAGGTGAGGATGGTGCCGCTGGACACCTGCGCATAGCCCAGCTCGCGCAGCGTGGTTTCCAGCAGCACCACGCCCAGCACGCGTCTTTGCGCATTCATCACGGGCATGCAGGTGGTCAGATGCGTTTCTCCATCCACCTCGGTGCGGATAAACGGCGTCTTGCCCATGAATCCCAGCGCCACCGCCTGCTCCAGATAGGCAGGCATCAGCCGGTTTCCCAGCGTCTGCACCACGCCGTCAAAATATCCGGTCACGTTGTGGGCAGTATCGATGAGGTACACGTTGCAGCTGGTCAGGCTCTCGGTCAGCGCCAGATACGGCGCCAGATTTTCCTCGTTGACGATGAAGCGCGTTTCGTCCAGCGTGTTGTAATTGCTGGGCGCAATCATATCCGACATGCTCTGGGCGATGGAGAAGGCGTCGTGCTGCATGGTCTGGCTGTAAATCTGGATGGTTTCGCGCCGGTGCAATGTGTTGTATAATACCCCCAGGATCATCGTGAAGACGATCAGCAGCACCGCGAACAGAAACATCAGCCGGATGCGGATGGAGTGGAAGAAATGGTCAAAGATCTTCACGGCAGCGTCCTTTCAAACTTGTAGCCCGTGCCCCAGACCGTGGCAATCTGGAAGCTTTCGTGCGGATAGGCGTCCAGCTTGTGCCGCAGGCGCTTGATATGGCTGTCCACCGCGCGGTAGTTGCCGATGTGCTCATAGCCCCACACCAGCGTGAGCAGGTTATCGCGGGTAAACACGCGCCCGGGCGCAGAGGCCAGGGTCCACAAAAGCTCGGTTTCGCGCCGGGTGAGACCCAGCTTGTGGCCGTCCAGCGTTACGCTCAGCGAGGGCAGGTGGATGGTCAGGTTGCCCACCACCAGCGTCTCCTGCTCCTTTGGCGCGGGAATGCGGCGCAGCACCGCGCGGATGCGCGCCATCACCTCGCCGGGCGAGAAGGGCTTGACGATGTAGTCGTCCGCGCCGATGTCCAGCCCCAGAATGCGGTCCGCGTCCTCGTCCTTTGCGGTGATCATCAGGATGGGCACGCTGGACATGCTGCGGATTCGCCTGCACACCTCCAGGCCGTCGATGCCCGGCAGCATGATATCCAGCAGAATGATGCTGGGAGAGGCGGCGTCGTACAGCGCCAGCGCTTCCTCGCCGCTGCGCGCAGCCAGCATGGGCCAGCCCTCGGCAGCGATGTATTTGCTCAGAATTTCAAGGATCTGCTCATTGTCGTCCACAACGAGAATGGGATTCACAGGTGTTCCCTCCAATGGATGGATGATTGGTTCCCATTGTAGAGGGAGAAGGGAAGAATGTCAAATGTTTGTCAGAAAAAACGAGAATGCCATACTTTTGCCACAAAGTACAGGTAAGATGAAGAATGGAAACCGGGAGGCATGGATCATGAAGCGTTTGTTGGTGGTTTTGCTGGGCGCTGTGCTGCTGTGCGGCATGGCGATGGCAGAGACAGAATATCCGGATGGCATCTACCGCGGGTTTTATTACGATGGCGGCATTGAGCAGATCGCCCTTCAGTTTGAGCTGAAGGACGGCATGTTTGCGTCCATCGTATATCGCGGCGTGAAGTACAAGGACGGCGACTACATGATCGAGGATGCCAGCGACCCCCAGAAGGCCACGCTCAAGCAGTACCGTCAGATGGCGGATTACCTCGTCGGCAAGGGCGTGGATGCCATCAGCGATCTGTATCAGCCCTATGACATCGTGGACGATGTGGATGCGGTCACCACCGCCACCGTCCAGTCCTCCAAGCTCATTTCCGCCCTGTGGGACGGTCTCAACCGCCGCCCGTTCAAGCTGGTCAACACCAGCAAGCTGCCTCAGCCGTCTGTGTATCTCGATGGCGTGTACCGCGGCTCCTACATGGAGGGAGGCGCAGAGGAAGTGGCGGTAGAGTTTACCCTGCGCGACGGCTGCTTTGAGAGCATCCACTACCGCGCGCTGAGCTACAAGGGGCAGGACTATCTGGATGACAGCGCGCCCGCAGCGGTGCGTCAGGTGGCCGGACAGTTTGATCAGCTGCTTGGGCATCTGGTGGGCAAGCCCGTGTCCGCCGTCAACCAGCTCTACCAGCCCGGCAGCATCGTAAGCGATGCGGATGCCTTTTCCGGCGCTACCATCCGCGCTCCCAAAGTGATTTCTGCCATCTGGGATGCGCTCAACCGCAATGCCTACCGCATCGACTGATGCAAATGAATGAGGGGTTTATCGCGCAACTGTATAAGGCGCGATCTGCCATAAAACAAATCAAAAGGAGAAATGAATCATGAAGAAGATCCTCACCGCTGTTCTGGCTGCTATGCTCGTCCTGTCTCTGATGGTCCCCGCTCTGGCTGAAGTGCAGATTGGCCAGACTCTGTACGCTGCTCACGGCACCAAGTGCTTCTCCCTGATGACCGTTGCTGTTGACGGCGACGTGATCGTTGATGCTTACATCGACGAGTTCCAGATCATGGACAGCACCCTCACCACTCCCGTTCCCAACGCTGAAAGCATGTTCGGCGACAAGCTGGGCGAGAACCAGCAGCTGGGCTCCAAGCGCGTCAACAACGAGTACTACAGCGAGCTGCTCGCCAGCCATGCCGCTGCCACCAACACCCTGGCTGCCAGTTATGACGCCATCCAGGAATTCGTGACCGGCAAGACCATTGCTGAGCTGGAAGCTCTGCTGGCCGGCACCGAGGCCGCCGCTATGGTTGACACCGTGGCCGGCAGCACTCTGGCTGACACCTACGGCTACATCGCTGGCCTGGTGGAAGCTGCCAAGACCGTGAAGTAATTCCCTTCCGTTGATTGGGCGTTTGTGTCACTGCAGACGCTTATCATAAACCCACAGCGCCGCGCGGAGCCTGAAACCGCACGGCGCTGATTTTTTGAAAAAAGAAGAAAAATGCCATCATTTTGCCACAATTGATTGTCAGAATGCAAACATCGGCTGCAGAAGCGGCCGGGATTCTCAACTGACGAAGGAGATTTAACCATGAAGAAGACCCTGTTTGCTCTGCTGACCGCTGCCCTGATCCTGTCCCTGACCATGAGCGCTTTCGCCGCTACCGGTCTGGGTTCCTATACCAAGGTGACCGCCATGCCTGCCGCTGAGGCCAACGGCTCTGTGGGCGCCGATACCACCATGTGCGCTGTGACCCTCGACGAGGAAGGCCGCATTGTGGCTGTTGTGTTTGACGTTGTGCAGGCTTCTGCCGCTTTCGACGCCACCGGCGCTGTGGCTGGCGAAGTGAACGCCGAGCCCCAGACCAAGAACGAGCTGGGCGAAGCCTACGGCATGAAGAAGATCTCTCCCATCGGCAAGGAGTACAACGAGCAGATGCAGGCTCTGGCCGACTGGTGCGTGGGCAAGACCCTGGAAGAAGTGCTGGGCCTGGCTTACGAAGATGCTGACCTGAAGGCCGGCTGCACCGTGTGGGTTGGCGACCAGCTGATCGCTCTGGAAAAGGCCGTCAAGAACGCCAAGTAAGAAACGCATAACGCAACCAAAACCGCCGCGCAGGGCCTGAAGCTGCGCGGCGGTTTTTTGCGTTGGAGCAGGAAGACAGCTGAAAATAAGAACAGGCACAGCAGCCTGAACTGCCGCGCCTGTGATGTTGTGTCCCAAATCCATCAGATCTCTTCGTAATGGATCTCCAGATGATAGTTTTCATAAGCCGCGTCGCGGAACACGCGCAGCAGGCGGGGCTGATAATCCACCATTTTGCCGCGGGGATGGGCGGGGTAGCGCACGGTGATGCGGGTCTGGTGGGTTTCGCTGGCCAGCTCGTCATGCAGCGCGTCGAGGTTTGCGCCGTAGTAGAAGGGGAAGTCAAGCGCTTCCTTCAGGTAGCGGTGCAGGGAAATCTTTTCTTCGAACGGGGACAGGTCCAGAATGATATCTCGCATGGTCGCCAACTCCTTCTTCAATCAGTGCAGCTCGATGAAACTCTTGTGGGCGTCGGGGGTATAGAAAAGTAGTCCGTCGCTGGAGTACACAAGGCGCTCGTCGCTGCGCTTGCCGTCAACGCTGTTCAGGTCGCATTCGTACCAGGTGCGGCCCTTCTTGGTGGGCAGCAGCTTTTCGCGGTTCTGGAATTCATCGCCGCCGATGGAGCAGCCGGGCATCACGTCGCCCAGGTTGTCCTTCTTGGCCGTCCAGCCAAGCTCCTCTGCGTCGGCCTTGCTGAGGTAGTTGCAGGGCAGATTGCCAAAGCGCACGAGGTAGGCGGCCACTTCGTTGAGGGTGGTATACTCACCGTACTCATCCAGCTCCACCTTCAGATCCAGCTTGATCTCTTTGGGCTTCTCGGCAGCCTTTTCAAAGCTAACCTTGATCTGGGTGAAGGAGTTGTAATGGTCGCCGGTGTAGTAGATGAGGCCGTCGCTGGAGAACACGATGCGCTCGCCGCCGCGGTAGCCGCCGGTGTAGTTGATATCGCACTCGGTCCATTTTCGGCCATTCTTGTCGGGCAGCTGGCCTTCGTAGTTGCCAAAGCGGTCGCCGCCGATGGAGCAGCCGGGGGCCACCTCATCCAGGTTTCCGGCGCGGTTGTCCCAGCCCTTGTCGGACGCCTTGTTCTTGGTCAGGAAGTTGCCGGGCAGCTTTTCGTACGTGGCCAGATAGACGGCAACCTCTTCCATGGTGGAGTACCAGCCGTTTTTTTCAACGGGATAATCCGCAGCGTTGAGGTTGATGGTTTTGCTCTTGGCCAGAGCGGGCAGGGCAGACAGCAGAAGCAGCAGCGCCGTCAAAAGGGCAAGCAGCTTTTTGAAACGATTGTGCATGTGTCTCCTCCTTGGATGTGTGGTTGAGGGAGCCTTGGCGTTTTTGCCAAGATTCCAGCCACCTATTATAGCAATATCGCATACAAAAAGCAAGCAAGAAACACAGCTTGCTTTTCATCTTTTGGTATGATACCATGCAGACAGCATCAAAACGTATCAAAGGAGCGTATATATGAAAGCATTGTTTATTGGCGGCACAGGCACCATCAGCACGGAGATTTCCCGCCTGTGCGTCAAACAGGGCTGGCAGCTTACCCTGCTCAACCGTGGCAACGCCAGCAGCCGCGTGCCTGAGGGGGCGCGCGTGATCTGTGCGGATATCCGCAACGAGGAACATGTGCGCGCTGCCATCGGCGGAGAAACCTTTGACGTCGTGGCGGATTTCATTGCCTTTACGGAGGAGGACGTGCAGCGCGATATCCGCCTGTTCAGGGGCAGATGCGCGCAGTATTTTTTCATCAGCTCCGCATCCGCCTACCAGAAGCCGCTGTCCAGCCCGTGGATCACCGAAGGCACGCCCTTGCACAATCCCTGCTGGCAGTACAGCCGCGACAAGATCGCCTGCGAAAACGCGCTGATGAAGGCCTATCACGAGGAATTGTTCCCCGTCACCATCATCCGCCCCAGCCACACCTACTGCGAGCGCAGCATTCCGGTGGCGCTGCACGGCGGCAAGGGCGGCTTCCAGGTGGCGGAGCGCATCCGCCTGGGCAAGCCGGTCATCGTGCCGGGCGACGGCGCCACGCTGTGGACGCTGACCCACAGCCGCGACTTTGCCGTGGCCTTTGTGGGCCTGATGGGCAATGTGCACGCGCTGGGTGAGGTGTTCCACATCACGGGCGACGAAAGCCTGACCTGGAACCAGATTTACGAGTGCATCGGCCGTGCGGTGGGGCAGAAGCCGCGCATGGTGCACATTCCCAGCGACACGCTGGGTCTGCTCAATCCGGACTGGGTGGGCAACCTGCTGGGCGACAAGAGCAACACAGTTTTGTTTGACAACAGCAAAATCAAGCGTGCCGTGCCGCAGTTCCACACCACCATCCGCTTTGATCAGGGCGTGCGCGAGGCCGTGGAATACGCCTACAGCCATCCCGAGTGCCAGTATTTTGATCCCGCCTTTGACGCCTGGTGCGACAATGTGGCCGAGGCGTACGAGCGCCTGGCCATGGCGCTGCCGCGTTTTGTAAAAGGGTAAGGCAAAAAAGAAACCTGCTGCTGAAGCAGGTTTCTTTTTTTGATCAGAACAGCGTGAGCTGCTCCATGCGCACGGGCTTGGGCTTGGCGCGGATTTCGCTGCGCTGCACATCGCCGGGCAGTTCGCTGAGGAAGGCGGAGGCTTTTCCGCCGGTGGTGAGGATGAGCTCCTCGCGAGCGCGGGTGACGCCCACAAAGAACAGGCGGCGTTCTTCCTCGGTATCGCACAGGCTGTGGGCGCGCTCCATGGGCAGCGTGCCGACGGTTGCACCAGCCAGGAACACCACGGGAAATTCCAGTCCCTTCGCGCCGTGCAGCGTCATCAGCCTGACAGCGCCGGAGAAATAGCCCACGCCGGATGCACGGCGCACGTCGGCCTCTTCGCCCAGACGCAGGTGACTGAGCAGATCGGCCATGTCATCGTGGAACACGGCGGCGTTGAAAAGCTTTTCAAGGGCATCGCTTTCCATACCGCACAGCTGTGCCAGCGCCTCCAGCTGCTTGCGGGGCTTTTCGCGCTTTGCGCTGGTAAAACGGCGCACGGCCTCCACCCACGGGGTGAGCAGCGGGAAATCCGCCAGCTCCTCGCTGAGCACATCGGGATCGGGCGACGCGGCAAAGGCCACCACCGCGCGCTGGGCAATGGCGGAGGGCAGGCGCCACAGGCCTTCCAGCGCGGCATAGAGCGACGCGCTGTCCTGCGGGTCCAGCAGGCTGGCAAAGAAGCCGATCATGCCCTGCACGGCCTTGTCGCTGAGAAAATCATCGTGGCCGGAGATGATGCAGGGGATGCTGTCGTGCGCAAGGGCGTTTTCAATCTGCGCAAGCTGCCGGTGCGTGCGGCACAGAACCGCAATATCGGAAAAGGAGCGCGTGGTGCGCTGCTCGCTGCGGGCGCGCTGCGCCTCCAGCATGTCGATGCCGCCCGCCATCCGGCCAATCTCCTTGGCAATCCACACCGATTCGGAGAACGCGTCCGGCGCTTCCAGCACGCGGATGGGCGCGCCGGCGGCGCGGAAGGGCACGAGCTCGCGCTCCATGCCGGGGTTGTGGCGGATGACGCTGAGCGCCGCATCCAGCACCTGCGGCGTGGAGCGGTAGTTGCGGCTCAGACGCACGAGGAGGGCGTCGGGATGCGCGGCAAGGAAGGTATCGAAGCAGTCGGACTTCGCGCCGCGGAAGCCGTAGATGGCCTGATCAGGATCGCCGATGACAAACAGGCTCTCGCTCTTCTTCGACCAGTGGTCGATCAGCGCATGCTGCACGGCGTTGATGTCCTGAAATTCATCCACCAGCAGATGCTGGAAACGGGCGGCAGGAGCTTTGGCGTGCAGCGCATCCAGCAGCACGTCGTCCAGATCGCGCAGGCCCAGCATCTCCAGCCGCTGCTGGTACGCGCCGGGCAGCCATGCGGGCAGGTCGCTGGGGGATTCGCCCAGGCGGCTCTTGTACAGCGAAAGCAGGCGCAGGCATTCGGCAGGGGAGAGATGCGCCTCGTGCTCGGTGAGCAGATTGGCGATGATCTCCACCGACTGCGCGCGGCTGACGAAGGGCTTTGCTTCGATCAATTCCAGCGCGATGGCATGGAATGTGCCAATGTGCAGCCCGCGCACGGCCTTTTTGCCAAGCTGCGCAGTCAGGCGCTCCAGCATTTCGCGCGCGGCCTGTCGGGTGAAGGTGACGGCGGTGATGCGAGAAGGCGCAGCGCCGCTTTCGATGAGATGGGCGATGCGCGCCACCAGCGTTTTGGTCTTGCCGGTGCCGGGGCCTGCGATGACCGCAGTGCAGGCGGCGGATGTGGTGACGGCGGAAAGCTGCTCGGGGTTGAGCTGATCCGCAGGCTTTGGCTCTTCCTTCACAGGCTCGGCCTTCTTTTTGGCCACGCCCTCCGTGCGGAAGGCCTTCCGTCCGGCCAGACCAGCCAGATCCAGCAGCGAGGTCTGTCCGCTCAGCCGTTCCACCTCGCCCGGCTCAAACAGGCGGATCACGCCGTACTCGCCGTCGTAGCCAGCCTGGCGGATCACGCGGCCCTGACGCAGACGGCGGATGGCTTCCGCCACGATGGGACCGGCGGCGCTTTCGATGGCGTCCAGGGGCAGATCGCGCAGGATGGAAAACTCCGGCCCAAGGCGCTTGAGCAATTCCAGATGGGCGGCCTCCACCTTTTTGGAGGCGGGCGACACGCCCATGCAGTCGGCCAGCACTTCGGACAGGGGAATGAGGCTTTCAAAGGGCTTGGGCAGCGCGATGGGTTCGGCGCGGTCGCACAGCGCCTCCACGCGGTGCAGCACGCCCACCGTCAGCTTGCGTCCGCAAACGGGACAGCGGCCGTCGAGCTCCACAGTCTGCGCGGGTTCCAGACAGCAGTGGCAGTTGCGGTGGCCGTCGAGGTGGTATTTGCCTTCCTCGGGATAGAACTCAATGGTGCCGTGGAAGCCATCGCCGGTTTCAATGGCATGCCTGAGCGCAGGGTAGCTCATTTCGCAATCGAGCAGATTGGCCTCGCGGCCCAGCTTGGCGGGCGAATGCGCATCGGAATTGGAAACCAGCGTGTATCCGTCCAGCATGGACAGCCTGCGGTTCATGAGCGGATCGGACGAAAGACCGGTCTCCAGCGCATGGATGTGGGGCGCGAGATCGGCATAGCATTCTTCAAGCGTTTCAAAATCCGAAAAAGCGCCGAAAAGCGAAAAATGCGGCGTCCAGATATGCGCGGGAATGAAGATGGCCTCGGGGCAGCTTTCCAGCGTGATTTCCAGCAGATCGCGGCTGTCAAGGCCCAGAATGGGGCGGCCGTCGCTGTGCAGATTGCCGATGGCCTCCAGCCGGTGGGAAAGCTCTTCCGCCGCTTCCAGAGAGGGCAGAAGGATCACGTGGTGCACTTTGCGCGTCTTGCCGCCGCGCTTGTAGATGGTGCTGATTTCGCCCGTAATCACAAAGCGCGGTTCAGGCGCGTTCGGCGTTTCGCACGGCAGGCGCAGTTCCTCTCTCAGCCGGTAGAGGCTTTCTTCTGCAGGCACGAGCATCTCGCTCAGCTCCTGCCGCCATGCAGGATGGGTGAAATCACCCGTGCCGACGAGTGCAATGCCCTTGCGCCTTGCCCACAGATCCAGATGCGGCGCATCGCAGTCGCGGCTGGTGGCGCGGGAAAAGCGGGAGTGAATGTGCAGATCGGCAATCAACATGGGGGAACCCTCCGTAGCGTGGCAAAGTGTTTCTCTACATTATACCTGTATATGGCTGGAATGGCAATTTGCTTTTTGGGCGCTGATGTGATTTAATAAGGAAAGCAAAAGGGGGATGAAGCATGCACACCATTCAGCGAAACCTGAGCGCATACCGCGATGAAATCAAGGGCATTGCCATTTTGTGGGTGATCTTTTTTCATGCGCAGCTGGGGCTGACGGGCGTGCTGAACGCCGTGCAGCAGATTGGCTACGGCGGCGTGGACATGTTTTTGTTCCTGAGCGGCTACGGGCTGTATCATTCGCTCAAGAAGGATGCGGACCCCGCGCGCTACCTCGCCCGGCGCGCAAAGCGGCTTTTGCCTTCATATGTGCCGTTCTGCCTGATTTGGCTCATCGTGATGATTCCGCTGCATGGCGGAGGCATGGCCACGTCCATCCGCATTGCCGCGGGCAACCTGACCATGCTGGGCTTCTTTGCCGGTGTGCCGCTGATGATCAACTGGTACGTGAGCGCGCTGGCGCTGACGCTGCTGCTTGCGCCCCTGATGCATGCGCATCTGAAGGCGCACAGGGGCTTTGGCATGCTGGCCGGGTTGTTTGTGCTGGGCCTTGCCTTTGTGGGCGATGACCGCTACATGGCCGTGTCCCGTCTGCCGGTGTTTGCGCTGGGCATGATGTTTGCCCGTCCGTGTGAAAAGGAGCGCAGGGGCATATCCGCCCTGATGGCTGCCGGCTGCTTGCTGGGCCTTGCGGCGCTGTACGTGTGCTTTGCGCGCTTCCATGAGCTGCTCAACGACTACGCCATGTACTGGCATCCCTTCGTGCTCATCGCGCCCGCCCTGTGTGCCGGCCTTGGCTGGCTGTTTGCCAAAGCGCCGACAAAGTTGCTTGCGCCCCTGCGCGTGCTGGGCAGCGCTTCCTTCGAAATCTTCCTGTTCAATGTCTGGCTGGAGGTGCTGGGCAAGAAGCACGGCCTGTGCGAGAGCCCCATTGACTGGGTGATTGGCAGCATCGCGGCGCTGGCGCTGGGGCTTGCATGGCATTTTGCCGTGTCTGCCGTGATGAGAAAAAGTTGCAAAAACGGTTGACAATCCTGCTCATAGCGTGATATGATATCCCATGCGTCTTGAGAAATCTTGGCCGCACGGGAAGCGCACGAGCGCGTACCGGATGTGACCCATTAGCTCAGTTGGCAGAGCACCTGACTTTTAATCAGGGTGTCCGGGGTTCGAATCCCCGATGGGTCACCATTCCACTTCTTCCTGCGGGCGTGGCGGAATGGCAGACGCGCCAGACTTAGGATCTGGTGCCGCACGGCGTATGGGTTCAAGTCCCTTCGCCCGCACCAATTTTTCTTTCAGACACATCGGAGTGTGCGGTAGTAGCTCAGTGGTAGAGTGCCACCTTGCCAAGGTGGATGTCGCGAGTTCGAATCTCGTCTACCGCTCCATATGCGGGTGTAGCTCAATGGCAGAGCTCCAGCCTTCCAAGCTGGCTACGTGGGTTCGATTCCCATCACCCGCTCCAAAAAAATCCCTTTGCTTTTAGCAAAGGGATTTTTTTGGCGCGGGTGATGGGAGTGAAGTGTGCCTTCGGCACGAGAAGCGCGCTGCGCGCGTGAAGTCGCTACGCTAGTGAAGTTTGCCTTCGGCAAGATTCAAGTGAGCGCGCTTCCCGCCGAAGGCGCACTTCGCTTCACGTTGAGCGCAGCGAAACACTTCACGGCGGCTTGCCGCCGCTTCACTTGCCGCGCAAGCGGCAAACTTCACTGCATCCTCCGTTAAAGGAATCGCTGGGCAGATGGCGAAACTATGCACCAAGACATTCTCTCACTTGCCGCCCTGGCGGCAAGACTCCCTCTCTCTTCCCCACGGAGGAATACAATGGCAGAAAGCAAACTCCGCACGCAGTCCCTCGACTTCGCCGTTTCCATCATCGATCTCGTCAAGGAACTGAAACAGAAAAAGGAATCGATCATCTCCAATCAGATCGGCAGAAGCGGCACATCCATCGGCGCCAACATCCGCGAGGCGCAGTACGCGCATGGCAAGGCGGATTTTGTTGCCCGGCTGCAGATTGCACTGAAAGAAGCCAATGAAACAGGATACTGGCTGGAACTGCTTTTCAGGACAGGATATATTGATGAAAACAAGTATCAGGAGCTGGACAACGCCTGCACCGCTATTCGTGTGATGCTGATCCATTCCATCCGCACTGCAAAAGGTGAAACACAATCCCCCTAAAGGAGGCCCGCCCGCACCCATGCTCACCTTCGGCATGCCAACTCTCATCCAAGCCCCGTCCGCGCAGGAGAGCGCCGCCCTCTGCCGCGAGCTCGGCCTACGGTTTGTGGAACTCAACATGAACCTGCCTCACTATCAGCTGAATGCTGTGGACGCGGCGCAGCTTTGCCGCATTGCAGAGGCGTACGGCATCTTTTACACCATTCATCTGGATGAAAATACCAATGTGTGCGATTTTAACCCCTATGTGGCGCAGGCGTATCTGCGCACTGTGCGCGAGAGCATCGCGCTGGCCGGTGAAATCGGCGCGCCGGTGGTCAACATGCACATGCCTTATGGCGTGCATTTTACGCTGCCGGATCGACGGGCGTATCTGTTTGAGGAGTACAGGGCGCTGTATCTTGCGCGCATGGCGG
Organism: bacterium; assembly: GCA_029009515.1. Classification (GTDB taxonomy): domain Bacteria; phylum Bacillota; class Clostridia; order Christensenellales; family Aristaeellaceae; genus Limiplasma. The sequence goes on along the minus strand of JAQXJZ010000150.1, from coordinate 5,130 downwards.
ATTTCCGCGCCATGTGCGAGGAGGCGGCAGCCGATGCGGGCGTGAAGGTCTGCATCGAAAACACAGAGGGATTTGCCGGTTTTCAGAAGGAAGCGCTGGAGATGCTGCTGCATTCGCCGGTGTTTGCGCTTACCTATGATGTGGGGCATGACCACGGCTGCGGCGGGCTGGACGCGGCATACATCAGGCAGAAAGCGGCGCGCCTTGCGCACATGCACCTGCACGATGCACGGGGCAGAAAAAATCATCTGCCGCTGGGCACGGGCGAGATCGACCTGAACGCCTGCCTGCGTTTGGCCGATGCGCACGACTGCCGCGTGGTGCTGGAAACCAAGACAGTGGAAGGGCTCAGGCAGTCTGTCCATTGGCTTGAACGCAGCCGTTGACAGCCCTCCAAAAACTTTTTCAAAAAAAATTCAAAAAACACTTGCTTTTTTCAAAAACCGGTGCTATACTACCTAAGCAATCGAACGGAGCGCGCGGTAGTAGCTCAGTGGTAGAGTGCCACCTTGCCAAGGTGGATGTCGCGAGTTCGAATCTCGTCTACCGCTCCACTTACACACTTCTGTCAAATGACAGAAGTGTGTTTTCTTATAAGGAGAATGGCGTGTGCAGCGAGTTTTGATCATTGGAAGCAACGGTGCTGGCAAATCCACCTTTTCATATCAACTGGCGCAAAGAACGGGTCTTCCGCTGATTCATCTGGATCAGATCTATTGGCGCGAGTGCTGGCAGGTGACTCCGCGCGATGCTTTTTTGCGCAGGATGGAGCAGGCTGCAAAGGAAGAATGCTGGATCATTGAGGGAAACAATGTGAGCAGTCTCGATCAGCGTCTTCCGTATGCAGATACGGTGTTCTGGTTTGAGTTTTCACCGCTTATCTGCATACTGGGCATTTTGAAAAGAGAATGGCAGTATCGCGGAAAGGTGAGGCCGGATATGCCGGATCGATGCGTCAGCCGTCTTGATTTCTCCTTTCTGAGATATGCATGGCTGTTCAACCGCCGTAACCGTACACGTATCCGTGGTTTACTTGCCAAGTATCCTCATTTGCACATTATCCGTTTTACAAACCGCCGTCATGTGCGGCAATACTTGGATGCAATATAAAAGCTGTCGTATGGCAGCTTTTTTTGTGGACAGCCGGACACAGAAACGGTATAATAAATTCACCATTTTGATGCAACAACAGGAGGGTTTATCCATGCCTGCTTATACCATCGGTATTGATTTTGGCTCGCTCAGCGGACGTGCGGTGCTGGCGGATGTGGCCACCGGCCGCGAGATTGCTTCCGCTCAGCTGGATTATCCCCATGCCATCATGGACCATCAGCTGCCGGACGGCACGAAGCTGGGCGCGGACTGGGCGCTGCAGCATCCGCAGGATTATCTGGATGTGCTGGATCACACCATTCCGCAGCTGGAGAAGGCGGTGGACCCGGCGGATATCATCGGCATCGGTCTGGACTGCACGTCGGCTACGGTTTTGCCGGTGGATGCAAGCGGCACGCCGCTGTGCTTCCTGCCTGCCTATCAGAACCGCCCGCATGCCTATGTCATGATGTGGAAGCATCACGCCGGGCAGGAGCAGGCGCACCGCATGACCGAGGCCGCCATCCGCCGGGGGGAACCGTGGCTGGAGCGCTACGGCGGCAAGGTGAATGCGGAGTGGTATTTTCCCAAACTTCTGGAGATACTGGAAGAAGCGCCGGACATCTACCATGCCATGGCGCACTACGTGGAGGCTGTGGACTGGCTGGTGTGGCAGCTGACCGGGCGGCAGACCCGCAGCGCAGGCTGTGTAGGGTACAAGACCTTCTACGCCGGGCAGTTCCCCGACAAATCCTTCTTTGCCGATCTGAACCCCGCGTTTGAAAACGTGGTGGAGGAGAAGGTGTCGGGCCCCATCGTGCCCTTGGGCGCGTGCGCCGGCAGGCTTACAAAGCAGGCGGCGGAGCGCTTTGGCCTGAAGGAGGGCATCGCCGTGGCCACGGGCAACATCGACGCGCATGTGTGTCTGCCCGCCGTGGGCATCGATGGCCCCGGAAAGCTGCTGGCCATCATCGGCACGTCCACCTGCCACATCGTGATGGGGGAGAAGGCCGTGCCCGTGCCCGGCATGAGCGGTGTGGTGGATGGCGGCGTGATGCCCGGCTATGCAGCCTACGAGGCAGGACAGAGCTGTGTGGGCGATCACTTCCACTGGTTTGAACGCACCTGCGTAAACAGCGATCTTCGCGCTGAAGCCGAAGAAAAACACATGCCCGTGCAGGCGCTGCTCACCGAAAAGGCCAGCCAGCTGGTTCCCGGCGAAAGCGGCCTGCTGGCGCTGGACTGGTGGAACGGCAACCGCAGCATTCTGGCGGACGCAGACCTGACCGGCATGCTGCTGGGCATGACGCTGCAGACCAGGCCGGAGGAGATCTACCGCGCTCTGATTGAGGCAACTGCCTACGGCGCGCGCGTCATTCTGGACGCGTACCGCGAAAACGGCGTGCCGGTGGACGCCTTCTACGCCAGCGGCGGCGTGGCGCAAAAAAACGCGCTGGCCATGCAGATCTACGCCGATGTGCTTGGCATGCCCGTGCACATTGCAAATGCGGCGCAGGGCCCGGCATTGGGCAGCGCGGTGTACGCTGCGGTGGCTGCCGGCGTGTACAGTGAGGTAGGGCAGGCGGCGCGCGCCATGGGCGGCGTGAAGAATGCGGCCTACGAACCCATCCCGGAAAATGCAGCGGTCTACGAGCAGCTGTATCAGGAATACAGGCGTCTGCACGATTACTTCGGCCGCGGCGAAAACGATGTGATGAAGCGGCTGAAGGCTCTCAAAGCCCGGCAGATGAACGCATAAGGGACAAAAAACGGCACATGCCGCAAAGAGATACAAATGCCAGATTCCAGATTAAACGTCCAGAATCTGGCATTTTCGATTCTCTGCATAGATGAATTTGAATAATTGACATTTTCAACTAAGTATAAAAATATTGCAACGGAACAAAAAGTTTGGTATAATGACCGGGCAAAAAAGCGAATTTTACCATTCGCCTGCAAATACGGGGGGTACTTTGCATGAAATGGAACCAGAATGTTCTGAAAAGGCTGTTTGCCGTAGTCCTGTGCCTGATGATGCTTGCATCGGCAGCGTTTGCGCAGGAAAGCCCGGCCAACCGCCAGCTGGCGCGCGCCAGCGTTCCCGTTACCTATGGCGCTGAAGAAGACGGCTTTGCCCTGAGCAAGACGCTTCAGCCCACGGAGTGGGAGAACCTGTTTGAAATCACGCTCAAGGTGCGTACGCAGAAGGTTATTTCGGAACTGCTCTACGGCAATACCGCCGTGGTTGTGGTGCTGGATATTTCCAACACCATGAATTCCGTCTACACCGGCGCGGATTCCACCAGCGATACCCGCATCAAGTCCGCCAGGGAAGCGGCGCAGAAGTTTGCCGCCACCTTCCTCAGCGACGAGTACGGCGAGCTGGGCACCGAGCGCCAGCTGGGCTTTGTAACCTTCAACACCCATGCGCAGACGGTCATTCCGCTGCAGACCAGGGAAGCGCTCAGCGAAAAGGGCAGCACCTATGTGCATGATACCATCGGCGGCATCACCGCGCCTTCCGATGCGGATATCAAGTACACCAACATCGAGGGCGGCCTGCGCCTTGCGCACAACATGCTGGCTCAGTCCGACGCCATGTTCAAGCATGTCATCCTGCTCACCGACGGCTTCCCGACCACCTATGCCAACACCGGCGAGGACATGACCAGCACCAGCAAGATCTTCGGCTACTATACCAACGACGGCAGCCGCTTCGTCAACCGCAAGCTCAATCTGCCCTGCCCTTACGGCACCGACTACAGCGATGAGGGCGCCACCCGTGCGCAGAACGAAGCCGCCTCCATCCGTGATGACGGTATCTTCCTGCACACCGTGGGCGTGGACATCGGCGGCCAGACCATTCAGGAGAAGCTGGATGCGCACGCCGGCCAGCCCTTCTCCACCGTGGACTGCTATGCCTCGGGTGATTACGTCATCGGCAATGCCACCTCCACCGAGGCCTACCGCAGCTGGCTGGCCAACGGCATCAGCGGCGAAAACACGACCTCTGCCTACGCGGGTAAATACGCCAGCTGCGATAACGCTGCTGAGTTTGAAGCCATCTACGATGAACTCTTCAGCACCATCCGCGAGGTGAGCACCGAAGGCACCGAGGGCCTGTGGGTAGCCACCGACTCCATGGGCGAGCTGATCGAACTGCGCGGCATGACGGAGAATTATCCCACCGTGACCGAAGGCGCCGACAGCTTCCAGTGGAACATCCTGGAGACCAAGCCCGTCGTGTCCACCGAAGGCGGCGTGACCTATTATGATTATGAGGTCAGCTACTACGTGCGCCTCGAAAATGAGGACGGCAGCTTCAGCGAGGAGGCCGAGTGGCCCACCAACGGCCCCACCTGGTTTGACTACCGCGTGGTGGAAACCGTCAACGGTAAGGAAACCTTCTCCGAAACCCGCCGCGCCAAGTTTGACGTGCCCAGCGTGAAAGGCTACCTGAGCGAGCTGGTGTTTACCAAAAAGGACGGCGTGACCGGCGCTGGCATCAAGGGCGCGGGCTTTACCCTTGCGCACGACTATGATCACTGCAAAATCTGCCAGAACATCGAGGCGGATACCCGCGATCAGGGCGAAACCAAAATCGGCCCGTTCTATGCCGAGTCCGATTCCACCGGCAAGGTCACCTTCACCAACCTGCCCTCCGGCCATGAATATGTGCTGACGGAGACCAAGACGCCCGAAGGCTACCAGCCCAACGAAGGCGAGTACGATCTGGGCGTGCATTACGACGTGATCAGCGAAAACGGCTTCAGCTGGGACGAACTGGTCAACCTCAAGTACAACACCCTAACCGTCAGCAAGTCTATCGACGCTGCGGACGGCTGGGATGATCCTGCCTTTGTGCCCAGCTTCACTGTACAGCTGCAGAAGCTGAACGAATCCACCGTCGCGTATGAGCTGCTGGATACCGTCACCCTCAGGGCGGATGAATCCCACACCTTCACGGATCTGCTCAAGGGCACCTACCGCATCGTGGAGATCGACCCCGAAGCCAATCCCAGCGATGGCTGGGAGTAC
>JAQXJZ010000149.1 GCA_029009515.1 bacterium | reverse complement strand
CATCCTTGCGTTGCGCAGGGACGCAACGCCATAAGTCCAAGAGGAGGTGAATGGAATGAATAGGTACGAACTGACCTACATCATCGACACCGCGCTGGAGGAGACCGCTCGCAAGGAGCTGATCGAAAAGTTCTCCAGCCTGATCACCGCTAACGGCGGCGAGATCGAGAAGGTGGATGAGACTTGGGGCAAGCGCCGTCTGGCGTACGCCATCAATGACAAGGTCGAGGGCTACTACGTGCTGGTGACCATGAAGGCCCCCGCCGAACTGCCCCGCGAGATCGAGCGCACCATGGGTATCAACGAAAACATCCTGCGCTGCCTGATCATCAAGCTGGAAGAGAAGAAGCACAGCGTGAAGCCGCGCCCCGTGCGTGTTGCCACTCCTGTGGCCGCTCCCGTTGAAGCTGCGGAAGCTCCCGCTGCCGAAGGTGCTGAGACCACCGCTGAGTAAGGATGGTGTAATCAATGAATAAGTTGACCATCATCGGTAACCTCACGCGTGATCCGGAACTGCGCACCACTTCCACCGGTATCAACGTTTGCACGTTTACCGTGGCTGTGAACCGTCGGCGTTCCGCGAATAACGGTCAGCCCGAAGCGGACTTCTTCCGCGTTACCGCCTGGCGTCAGCTGGGTGAAAACTGTCAGCGTTATCTTGCCAAAGGCCGTAAGGTCGCTGTGGTCGGCCCGGTTTCCGTGCAGACTTACACTGGCAACGACGGCACTCAGCGTTTCTCGCTGGAAGTGACCGCCGATGACGTTGAATTCCTGTCGTCCCGCAGTGACGACGCGGGCTATGCTCCCGTCGCTCCTGCTCAGCCTGCTGCTGCTGCTCCTGCTATGAGCGGCTTCCAGGAGGTTGACGACGACGATCTTCCCTTCTAACTAAAGTAAGCAGTCGTAGAACTGTGTCCTGAATAACCGTAAGGAGGTTAAGCCCATGTCTGAGGATCGTGGTGAAAGAAGGCCTCGTCCCCGTGGTCGCAAGCCCCGCCGCAAGGTGTGCAGCTTCTGCGTGGATAAGATCGAGTACATCGACTACAAAGATGTGAATCGCCTTCGCCGTTTTGTCAACGAGCGTGGCAAGATCATGCCCCGTCGTATGAGCGGCAACTGCGCCAAGCATCAGCGCCAGCTCTCCGAAGCCATCAAGCGCGCCCGTGCCATCGCCCTGATGCCCTACTCGGTTGAGTAAGCCAAAAGCTTTTTAAAGCGTCCGGTTTTTCCGGACGCTTTTTTGATGCAAAAAACGGATATGAAAAACCGGAGACCGAAACGGGTCTCCGGTTTTCAGGTTACTCAGGACACACTGGGCTCTTCCTTGGCGGAATCCTTCTTGCCAGCGTTGCGGCTGCGCAGCTTTTTGGGCTGAGCGCTGTCGGTCAGAACAAGCTGGGGTTCTTCTTCGCCCTTTGCACAGGCTTCGGTGATGATCACCTTGCGAATATCGGTGCGGGAGGGGATATCGAACATCACATCCAGCAGCAGGCCTTCGATAATGGCACGCAAACCGCGTGCGCCGCTCTTTCGTTCGATGGCTTTCTTGGCGATCAGCTTGAGCGCTTCGGGTTCGAATACGAGCTCAACGCCATCCAGATCCATCAGATAGCTGTACTGCTTGACCAGCGCGTTCTTCGGCTCGGTCAGGATGCGCACCAGCTGCGCGTCATCCAGCTGATCCAGCGTGACCACGATGGGCAGACGGCCAACAAACTCGGGAATCAGACCAAACTTGATCAGGTCTTCAGGGCGGAGCTGATGGAGCGTCTCGTTGAGATTGGTGCTATCCTTGCTCTTGAGCTCGCTGCCAAAACCGAGCGCCTTCTTACCGATGCGGCTCTGGATGATGGGGGCGAGGCCGTCGAATGCGCCGCCGCAGATGAAGAGGATGTTGGTGGTGTCGATCTGGATGAACTCCTGATGCGGATGCTTGCGGCCGCCCTGCGGGGGCACGCTGGCAATGGTGCCTTCCAGAATCTTCAGCAATGTCTGCTGCACACCCTCGCCGCTCACGTCGCGGGTGATGGAGGGATTCTCGCTCTTGCGGGCAATCTTGTCGATCTCATCGATGTAGATGATGCCGCGCTGAGCCAGAGGAATGTCATAATCAGCATTCTGAATCAGGCGCAGGAGGATGTTCTCCACGTCCTCGCCAACATAGCCGGCTTCCGTCAGGCTGGTGGCGTCGGCGATGGCGAAAGGCACCTTGAGCAGTTTGGCCAGCGTCTGTGCAAGGAAGGTCTTGCCGCAGCCGGTGGGGCCAACCATCAGAATATTGCTCTTCTGCAGTTCCACATCCGTTTCGCTGGCAGGAGCATCAATGCGCTTATAGTGGTTATACACGGCCACGCTCAGCGCGCGCTTGGCGGCCTCCTGGCCGATGACGTACTGATCCAGCACTTCCTTGATCTCGCGGGGACGCGGGATGGATTCAGTGCTGATGGATACGCCGGTGTTGAAATCATCGCTGATGATTTCCTGGCAGAGCAGAATGCATTCGTTGCAGATCTGCACGTTCGGGCCAGCCACCATACGGCGAACCTGCTCGCTGGATTTGCCGCAGAAGCTGCAGCGCTTCAATTTGGGAATGCGGGAGTTGAAATCATCACCCGGCATGTTGTCACCTCATTGTTGTTTGTCGGAGTGGGGGAGAATCAGCGGTTGCGGGGCTGATAGATTTCGTCGATGATGCCGTAGGCCAAGCCTTCTTCAGCGCTCATAAAATAATCGCGCTCAACGTCACGCTTGACCTTTTCAATGTCCTGACCTGTCATCTCGGACATGAGTCGGGTCATCTTTTCCTTGGTCTTTACCAGCCATTCAGCGTGGATGGCCACATCAGTCGCCTGACCGCGTGCGCCGCCAAGGGGCTGATGGATCATAATTTCGCTGTTAGGCAGTGCAAGACGCTTGCCCTTCTGACCGGCCATCAGCAGGAAAGCGCCCATGCTGGCAGCCATGCCGATGCACACCGTGCGCACGTCGCACTTGATGTAGTTCATCGTGTCATAAATGGCCATACCGGCAGTCACGCTGCCACCGGGGCTGTTGATGTACAGCGAAATATCCGCATCGGGATTTTCCATCTCCAGAAACAGCAGCTGGGCCACAACCAGGTTGGCCACGTCGTCGTTGATCTCTCCGCCCAGGAAGACGATACGGTCCTTCAGAAGACGGGAATAGATATCAAAGGAACGCTCGCCGCGGTTCGTCTGTTCGATTACCATGGGGATCAGAGCCATACCGTTCACTCCTTTGGTGTTTTCATCATTGTGAAAATACGCGCATCGCAGGCCATACCTTTTCAGCATATGCATGCGATGCGCGCTTTATTCATGGCTTATTCGGCAGCTTCTTCAGCTTCGGTCACCTTGGCGTTTTCCCAAAGCATGTCCAGAGCCTTGGTCACCTGAGCGCGATGCTTGAAGTAGTCAAGCTGCTCAGCGCTGAAGCTTTCCTTGAGCTGGTCGATGGTCTGGTTCATGGCGCTGGCGTAGCTCTCCAGCATCTTGTCCACATCGGCCTCGTCAGCTTCGATGTTCTCAGCCTTGATGATCTCGTCCAGAACCAGTTCGCTCTTGACGTTGTTCTTGGCTTCAGCGCGATACATGTCACGCATCTGAGCTTCGGTCTGGCCCAGCATCTTCAGGTACATCTCCATGGAGAAGCCCTGCTGCTGCATGCGCCAACCCATCTCCTGCATCATGTCGTTAAGCTTGTCTTCAACCATGGGGGCGGGGATTTCAACTTCGGCGTTGGCCATCACGGCATCAACCAGGGACTGACGGGTAGCTTCCTCAGACTGAGCATCGGCAGCTTCCTGCAGCTTCTTTTCCACGTCGGCGCGGTACTCGGCCAGGGTGTCGAAATCGCTCACTTCGGAGGCGAAATCGTCATCCAGCTCGGGCAGTTCTTCGCGGGTGATGGCGTGCAGCTTGACATGGAACACAGCGTCCTTGCCCTTCAGATCCTCAGAGTGATACTCCTCGGGGAACTTCACGTTCAGGTCGCGCTCTTCGCCGATGGTCATGCCAACCATCTGCTCTTCGAAGCCGGGGATGAAGCTGCCGGAACCGATCACCAGGTGCTGATGCTCGGCGGTGCCGCCCTGGAACTTCACGCCGTCAACGCTGCCGGAGTAGTCCAGCTCAGCATTGTCGCCGTTCTCGAGAGCACGGTCGGTCACTTCGATGCTGCGGGCAACGCGCTTGCGCTCGCTTTCGATGCGGGCATCCACTTCTTCAGCGGTGACCTTGCGGGTCTTCTTGGCCACTTCCACGCCCTTGTACTCGCCCAGCTTCACTTCGGGCATCACGTATACTTCGCAGGAGAACTCGAGGTCCTTGCCGGCTTCCATGGTCTCGATGCCGGACAGTTCGGGCTGGCTGACGGGCTTGAGCTCGTTAGCAGTCACAGCCTCCATGTAAGCGCCGGGGAAGATCGCATCCAGAGCGTCTTCATAGAAAATGCCAGCGCCGTACATCTTTTCAATGAGCTTGCGGGGAGCCTTGCCCTTGCGGAAGCCAGGCACGGCGATCTGGCCGCGCAGCTTGATATAAGCCTTTTCGATGGCCTGCTCGAAATCGGCAGCGGGCACCTTGAAGGCAATCTTCACTTTGTTACCGGAGAGCTTTTCGATGGTATGTTCCATGTGTCTTCCTCCTGAGTCAGGCTTTCTGCCTGGTCCATAATTTATCACAGAGCACCATTTCGTAGTATAACACTAATTACCATGATATGCAAGCCTAAACCCTTGATTTCTTTACCTTTTCGGTAAACGCACAAAAAAACAGGCCTGCTTGCAGGCCTGTTTTTTGAATTCTTGTCTTTACTTGACAGCCAGCTTGTTGTACAGCTTGACATATTCGTCAGCGCTGTGGGTCCAGCTGTAATCGCCGTTCATGCCGCGGGTCTGGAGCATTTTGATGACGTCCTTCTTCTCGGCATAGAAGCTGAGCGCGCGCTTGATGACATTGAGCATGTCGTGAGCGTTGTAGTTGAGGAAGGTGAAGCCGTTGCCTTCCTGTGTGTACTCGTTGTAGCTGAGCACGGTGTCGCGCAGGCCGCCGGTCTCGCGCACGATCGGCACGGTGCCGTAACGCAGGGAGATAAGCTGGCTCAGGCCGCAGGGCTCAAACAGGGAGGGCATGAGGAAGAAGTCAGCAGAGGCATAGAGGCGATGGGCCAGTTCGTGGTCCATGGCGAAACGGGCAGCCATCTTGCCGCGGTACTGCTGCTCCGCCCAGCTGAACAGATTGGTGTAGCGGGCTTCGCCCATGCCGAGCACCACCATCTGCACGTTCTCGGCCATGATGTCGCCCAGCACGTGATCCACCAGATCCAGCCCCTTCTGATTGCTCAGACGGCCAACCATGGCGATCAGCGGAACGTCGGGGTTGACTTCCAGACCCAGCGCTTCCTGCAGCTTGATCTTGTTCTGCACCTTGTCTTCCAGGGTGTCAACGGTGTAGTTCTTCAGGATCAGGGGGTCGGTCTCGGGGTTGTACTCATCGATGTCGATGCCGTTGAGAACGCCGAAGACAGACTCGTGACGGGCACGGATGAGGCCATCCAGACGCTCGCCGTAGTACGCGGTGGTGATTTCCTCAGAATAGCTGGGGCTGACGGTGGTGATGGCGTCAGCATAGACCAGCGCGGCCTTCATGAAGTTCGCGCAGCCGTAGCATTCCAGCTTGTCAGAGGTCCACAGACTGTCGCCCAGGCCCAGCACATCCTGCACTTCCTTGATGCCAAACACGCCCTGATACTGCAGGTTGTGGATGGTGTACATGGTGCGGATGTCCTTGTAGAAGGGCAGGTGCGCATACTGGATCTTGAGCAGGGCGGGAATCATGCCGCTCTGCCAGTCATGAGCATGCAGTACGTCGGGAGCGAAGTCGATCATGGGCAGGATGTTGAGGCAGGCACGGCAGAAGAAGCCGTAGCGCTCATACTCATCGCCGCCGAGACCGTAGATGTAGGGACGGCCGAAGTAATACTTGTTGTCCAGGAAGTAGTAGGTGACGCCGTCCTTCTTGAGGGTCTGCACGCCGCAGTACTGCCTGCGCCAGCCAAGCTGCACTTCAAAGTCCAGCAGATATTCCATCTGCTCCTGCCACTTCTGAGCGATGGCAGTATACAGGGGCAGGATCACACGCACGTCGTGGCCCTTCTTGGCCAGCACGGGAGCCAGAGCGCCCACCACGTCGGCCAGACCGCCGGTTTTGACAAACGGCACGCATTCGCTGGCCGTAAACAGAATTTTCATAATGCATCAACCTCCGAAAAAAGATTTGGGGGCTTGGTGTTAGATGGTCATGTTCTTGGAAATGACGATGGGGTAGGCGCTGGGACCGATGAGGTTGCCGTTGCGCTTGATGCGGGCCTGCTTATCCAGGATACAGTTCTCCAGATGCACGCCTTCCTCAATCACGCAGTCCTGCATGATGATGCAGTTCTTCACGGAAGCGCCCTTGGCAATCTTCACGCCGCGGAACAGCACGCTGTGTTCAACCGTGCCGTTGATGATGCAGCCGTCAGCCACCATGGAGTTGACAATCTTGGCCTCGTCCATGTAGCGGGCGGGCATCTCGTCGCGAACCTTGGTGTACACGGGACGGTCGTCCTTGAACAGCTCGTGGCGGGTCTTGCTGTCCAGCATGGCCAGGTTGAACTTGAAGTAGCTCTGCACGCTGTCCATACGGAAGCAGACGTCCTTGTACTCATAGCCGTGCACGGTCAGGGCGGCGTCGCGGGTCATGCGCTGCAGCACATCACGGACGAGCTCGTGGTAGCCGTGGGAAGCGCCGCGGTCAACCAGGTCGATCAGCAGATCCTTGCGCATGATCAGCACGTCCATGCCGGTGTTTTCGTAGCGCGGCTTGGTGGGATCTATTTCGATGTCGGTGACAACGCCGTTTTCGTCCACATCCAGATAGCAGCCATACTCAGGACGCTGCATATCGGGATTCTTGGTGTACATCATCATCACGTCGCAGCCGCTCTCCATGTAGCGGGCGAACATATCCTGATAATTGGGGTTGAACAGGATGAGGCTGTTGGCGATCAGCACATATTCCTGACGGCTGCGCTTCAGGTAGTTCATGTTGGAATGCAGAGCGTCCAGAGAGCCGCTGTACACGCCCACATTGTCACGGGTCAGGAAGGGGGGCAGGATGTAGAGACCGTCGTTCTTACCGTGCAGGTCCCATTCCTTGCCGCTGCCTAGATGATCCATGAGGCTGTGGTAGTTTTTCTGCATGATGACGCCAACGTTGCGCATGCCGCTGTTGACCATACCGCTGACGATGAAGTCAATCACACGATAACGGCCGGCGACCGGAACAGCCGCGATGGCGCGCAGAAGCGTGAGTTCACGAAGGAAGCTGTCCTTCTCGCCAGTATAAATGACACCCATTACATTTTTCATGGTGTAATTCCTCTCTTCCTCAACTGCTTACTCGGCGCGCTGTTCGCCGGCTTTGACAACGGAACCCGCGGGCAGATTGGCCTGCTGGCCGACCACTGCGATATTGCCGGTTTCCTCACCAATCATGGAGCCAGCACCAATGACGGCGCCCTCAGCGATGATGGCACGGCGCACGACAGCACCGCGTTCGATGACGGCGCCGGGCATGATGACGCTGTCTTCCACAACCGCGCCTTCCTTGACGGTAACGCCGGCAAACAGGATGCTGTGCTCAACGCGGCCGTACACTTCGCAGCCTTCGGTCAGCAGGCTGTTGCGGGCGCTGCCGCCTTCAGCCACAAAGTGGGGAGCCTTGCCGGGGTTGCGGGAATAGATGCGCCACTTCTTGTCGTACAGATCGATGGGCATGGGCATTTCCAGCAGGTCCATGTTGGCTTCCCACAGGCTCTCGATGGTTCCGACGTCCTTCCAGTAGCCTTCGAAGTCATAGGCGTACATACGCTGGCCTTCGTTCAGCATGGTGGGGATGATGTTCTTGCCGAAGTCGTTGGAGCTGTTGGGGTTGGCAGCGTCTTCGGTCAGATACTTGCGCAGCTTTTCCCAGGTGAAGATATACACACCCATGGAAGCCTTGTTGCTCTTGGGGTTGGCGGGCTTCTCTTCGAACTCTTCGATAACGCTGCCCTCACCGGTGTTCATGATGCCGAAACGGCTGGCTTCTTCCCACGGCACTTCACGCACGGCGATGGTGCAGTCAGCGCCCTTTTCAATGTGGAACTTGAGCATGGCGTTGTAATCCATCTTGTAGATGTGGTCGCCGCTGAGGATGAGCACGTATTCGGGATCGAACTGCTCGATGAACTTGAGGTTCTGATAGATGGCGTTGGCAGTACCGGAGTACCATTCGCCGCTCTTGCCCTTCTGATAGGGGGGCAGAACATATACGCCGCCGTGCGCAAGGTCAAGGTCCCACGGAGAACCGCTGCCGATGTAGGCGTTGAGCTCCAAAGGCTGGTACTGCGTCAGAACGCCGACCACGTCGATGGCGCTGTTGGTGCAGTTGCTCAGCGGGAAGTCAATGATGCGGTACTTACCGCCGTAGGGGACCGCAGGCTTGGCCATATCAGCCGTCAGGATGCCGAGGCGGCTGCCCTGACCACCGGCCAGCAGCATTGCAACGCACTGCTTTTTGTTCATCATGGGTATCATCCACTCCTTCAATTATGATAGGTAGACCGTGTCATGAGGATCGTAAGCCGTTAAGGGATAGGGTACGAAGGTGTTGGACCATTCCTGCCCTCCTTTCACGCGCTGATGGATCCGGCTGGAGCAATCGTTTGCTCAGGCCATGGAAAAGTATACATGAACGGATGCAGGAGATCCGCATGTACCTTTGATGGAATCAACTGTTCCGGATGAAAAAGATACGCCGGAGACAGCGATAAGGCGCATACACCAAACTGCGCCGCAATCTGCATATGGGGAAACAGTGCGCCCGTTCCTGTGCGCACAGCACAACGCCGGATCGCACTCCTTATCGTTGGTTTGATCGCCAATGCAATATGGTAGATTTTGATGTATCTATTCTATTCGCAAGTCGGTGGTTTCGTCAAGTCTCTTTTTTGCATTTTTCATAGAATATACGAACTTGTATCAAAAAATCGCGACATCTGGCGATGCCGCGATTGGTTTTATTCACGCATTGCGGAGTAGAACTGATTTGGCTGAACCTGCGCAGGAATGTCATGCAATTCGCTCCGTTCCTCGGTTTTGAGGGCCGCCAGACGACTTACGCTTACTTCGTACGCCACCTTGTTCAGCGTCGTGCCATCCGTGAGCTGCTTTTGATAGGCCCGGCTCTGGAAACGGCCAACCAGCTGCACTTTGTCGCCGATTTTCAGGTTGGCAGCATAGCGTGCGGTGCGGCCCCAGGTGATGCATGGGATGTAATCACTCTTGCCGTAGGAGCGGTTGACAGCAAGCATCAGATCGGCAATTTCGCGTCCGAAGGGCGTGGTGCGGTAGCTTGGCGGCTTGCAGAGCGCACCGGTCAGCTGCACGCGGTTGGGGTTTTCTTCATCCTCCTCGCTGTTGAGCAGGCGCTGGGCAAAGGCTGTAATCAGCAGCCTGCCCGATCCTTCGATGACCTTGTTGTAGCTGCGCAGCTGTCCTTCCATGCAAAGCATGCTGCCGGCGCTCAGAGGTTCCTGAAGCAGCAGGCGTTCACTGAGCGTAATGGGCAGGAAGTCCTCTGCGCCGCTCAGCCTTGGCACACGAAGCGTGGTTGTGTAAAACTGCTCGCCGAACAATTCATGACCAAACTGCAGGTTCTGACAGATCTGGCCTCTCAGGTGGATGATGTTTCCGGTTTCTTCCATGTTTCTTCACCTCATCATATGGCTTTGGTTGTTACGTAACGGGGTGCTGCCTGCCCTGTACATCGATGGTATAGGGGCCTTTCAGCAGAATCTGGCTGACGGGGATGATGTCAAAGCCGAGACTCTGATAGTGCTGGATGATGGTGGGCAGGGCGTTGACGATATCGTTGGAATCGTTGTGAAACAGCACGATATCGCCGTTTTCAACGCGGTGGGTGCATTGCTTGATGATGTCCTGGGTGCCGCGATCCTTCCAGTCCAGACTGTCAATGCTCCACTGCACAGCCTCATAGCCTTCCGCGCGTGCCACCTCAATGACGCGGTTGTTGTATTCACCGTAAGGCGGTCGGAAAAGATTGGGCCGCACACCGGTTAGCTTTTCCACACGGTCGCTCATGATACGCAGCTCATTGCGAATTCCTTCTTCACTCAGCTGATTCATGTGGGCGTGCGTATCCGAATGATTGCCTATTTCGTGCCCTCTTCGGTGGATTTCTTCCACCATTTCCGGATACTTATCCACCCAGCCGCCCACGAGAAAGAACGTGGTTTTGACATTGTACTGGTCCAGAATATCCAGAATGCGAATGGTTTTGTCGGCGCCCCAGGATGCGTCAAAGCTGATGGAGATCACTTTGTCATCACGTTCAACGCAGTAGACCGGCAGCGTGCGTTTTTGAGCCACAACTGCTGTTGCATTCTGGTTGAGCCCAAGCGTGTAGGCGAGGGAGACAATCAGAAGGCCCACACACAGAAGCAGGGGAAAGGCTTGCCTTTGAGAAGGCATTTTGTCATCCGGTTCCGGACTGTCCCGTGAAGGAGAAGATACCGTTGCAAGAATGCGTCCCTTTTCCTGAACGCGAAGCGGCTTGTTGCCCACTGCAATCACTCCTTTGCAACAGTATGTATGAGCAAAGATAAACGATTATGAAGTCAATTTGCGGTATTCGCGCAAAGAAGCGCATATACGACAAAAAAACCGTCCCTTCGACAGGGACGGTTTGTATGAAAAAGGTATTCAGTTGAGAACCTCAGGATTGAGAAGATTCTGCGGTCTGTTTCCGCTAAGTACTGCCAGAATGCGTTCGCTGGCGGCAGCGGCCATCGCATTGCGCGCCTGCAGCGTATTGCTGCCAACGTGAGGTGTGAGATGAATGTTATCAAGCTCGAAGAAGGCCGGATTTGCATTGGGCTCGCCGGTATACACATCCAGACCGGCGCCGGCGATGCGGTGTTCCTTCAGCGCATCAATCAGCGCTTCCTCATCCAGCACAGGGCCGCGGGCGGTGTTGATGATGTAGGCGGTGGGCTTCATGAGGCTGATCATTTCCCGGGAAATGATGTGATGCGTTTCGGATGTATGCGGGCAGTGCAGGCTGATGAAATCGCTTTGCTTCATGAGCTCTGCCAGCTCCACATGCTCGTCGCCAAGTGCATCTCTTTCGGGTTTGGGAGTGCGTGCCGTATAAAGCACGCGCATGCCCATCAGACGGCCGAAATCCGCCACCTTGCCGCCGATTCTGCCCATGCCGACAATACCAAGCGTTGCGCCTTCCAAAGAAGTACCCATAAACTTGCCCATTACAAACAGATCGGCAGGCTTCATGGTGCGGACACGCTGATTGAATTCAGGCAGTCTGCGGGCCAGCGCGGTAAGATGAGCGATAGCCAGCTCAGCGGTGGGGGCAGTAACGCAATCGGGCGTATTGGCCACCATGATGCCGTGCTCCGTTGCAGCAGCCACATCAATGGCGTCGTAACCCGCACCGTAGCAGACGATCAGCTTGAGGTTTTTGCCAGCTTCAACCATATCGCGGTCAAAAGGCGTACAGGCCACAACGGCGTCTGCCTCAGGCAAAAGAGCCAGCATTTCTTCTTTTGAAAATCTCATATGCTGCGGCGGAATATGCACGGTATGCCCTTCCAGGGCCTTGAATCCGTCACACGGTACACCGAAGCTCACAATGATGACAGCCATGAAAACACCCTTCTTTCTGCAGGAGTGATATCCATCATAGCAGTTTGTACAGAAAATGGCAAGCGCAAGTCTATGGTTTGCTGTGTAAATGAGGGGAATGTATGCAAAGAGGAACAGGAAGGTATCCGGCTTTAAAGGGACGCGTGGACGCAGATGTTGCCATTATTGGCGGCGGTTTCAGCGGATTGACTTCTGCCGTCTGGCTTAGTCAAACCGGTTTGAGGGTTGCGCTTGTGGAGGCCGATACGATTGGGCGTGGAATATCAAAAGCCTGCGCTGGTTTGATCAGCATGGCTGGTGCTGACTTTGCACAGCTGAACAGGCGTATGGGGGAATTGACTGCAGAAACATATGTTTCGACTTATCAGAGAACGTATGAGCGGATCAGGGAATGGCTGGAACCACTTGGGATGTGGAATCCGATTGAAATGCAAATGGTTTTTCCAATTGGGAAGAGCGAGATGGATAAAGAATGGGAAGCGATGAGGAAAGCAGGAGTTGAAGGAATAGCCCGTACGCAAATGATGGATGTTCCGGCCATATCCTTCCGGCATTCTGCTTTGCTTCCTGCGCGTTCCTATCTTCAGCTGCTATTGGAAACGGCTGAAAAACAAAGGGTCAGCCTGTTTGAACAATCGCGTGTAACTTCGATAGAAACGGACGAAGTTCATACACAAAGCGGAAGCGTCCATGCACCGTATATTCTTTTGGCTACAGGGTATCCCATTCTGAACTTTCCAGGATGGTACTTTTTGTGGCTGACCCAGAGACAATATGCCTGGAAGAAACTGACGCCAGGTTATTCTGAAGGCATCTTTGCGGAAAGTGGGGGAGAGACAATGGTGTTTTCGACAGGAACACAGCAAAGAATGATCTGTCGCCTCGGTTTGGTTGGGAGCAAAGAGAATCGGCATCTGGAAAAGCAGGCAGAAGAAAGAATAAAAGGTCTGACAGGAATCAGACCTGCAGGAAAATGGCATTATTCCAGCGAAGTTCATACGCCGGATGGTTTGCCTGTGATTGGCGTTTATTCGCCCAAGACGCCCAACCTCTTTGCTGCAAGCGGCTATGGAGGTCAGGGGATTCTGGGCAGCGCGATTGCAGCGCAGGCGATCAGCAGAAAAATACTGGGTTTTCCCGCCGATGAATACGAGATCTACGACGGTCGCCGCTTCTGGAAGCAGCCGTGGCCGATGGTCTGTTCAGCAGCAAGGTATCTTCAATCCACACTTTTTCATGCACGTTCGCCACGCTGTCCGCACATGGGATGCAGGTTGATTCTAAACCCGGACACAAAACTATGGGAGTGTCCCTGCCATGGTTCATCGTTTGATGATATAGGCCATGTCATCCGTTCTCCTGCTGTGCGCGAGGCCATTTTGCGCGATCGAAAATAAAAGAGAAATGTTTCGAAAAAATAGGTTTTACCTATTGCAAGAACAGGGCACTTGTGTTACAATACTCCTTGTGACATAACGGACGGTCCTCTTCCCCAAAATTATTGTGGGTACGAACGTCTACGAAGGAAGGAGGCCAATGAAATGAGTGAAATCATTCGTTCCATCGAAAAGGCTCAGCTCCGCACCGATCTGCCCAAGTTCAACATCGGTGACACCGTTCGCGTTTTCGTGAAGGTTGTGGAAGGTACCCGCGAGCGTCTGCAGGCTTTTGAAGGCACTGTGATCGCGAAGCGCAATGGCAGCATTCGTGAAACGTTCACTGTTCGTCGTGTGTCTTACGGCATCGGCGTCGAGCGTACGTTCCCGCTGCACAGCCCCCGCGTTGACCACATCGAAGTGATCCGTCGTGGTAAGGTTCGTCGCGCCAAGCTGTACTACCTGCGTTCTCTGCAGGGCAAGGCTGCCAAGATCAAGGAAGCCAAGCGCGTGTAATTCTAACGCAATCAAAGAGCGCCCGATTCATGTTGGGCGCTCTTTTGGTATATGATGAGAAATCAAACCATGTCAGGAGGAGGGAACAGAATGACCGGCTACGATGTGGAAGAGGCCAAATTCTTTATTCTGTCCAAGCTGGACCGCAAAGCCTTCCGTTCTATTTACAATCAGCTGCCCACGATCATCGGCGAGCTGATTGGCTATGATCTCCACTTCATGCGCGTTTCCGGCGTGCTGGATGAAAACGGCGATCAGGGTGAAAATGAATATGATGATGATGAAGCTTTTGAGTACATCTATGATGCATGGCTGAATGATCATCCCGAAACGGATGACGAAGAAATGGTCATTGCTGCACTTCTGAATGAATACATGGATCTGCAGTATGCCTATCTGGAGCAAAAGGGTCTGACGGACATGTAACACTCTGCCGCCGCGCCGGTTCGGGCAGGAATGCCAGGCGATGGCGGCGAATTTTTACGTGAGAACATGCCAAGCAAAGGAGTCTGCCTGAATGAAATGTCCCAACTGCGGCAAATGGAATCAGGCCAACATGCCGCACTGTGTTTACTGCGGCGTGGAACTGCCGCAAGATCATGCCTATGGCCCGCGCGGCGTTCCGGCCTGGCAGTTTGAGCTGGAAGATAAGATCAAGGCCAAAAGCTATATCCGCGTTGATGATGATGGCGAAACCGAAACCACCGATGATCCGCGCGATACGCTTGCAGGCGAAATGGCGGAGCTGAAGAACCGTAAGCTCGCCGGCGAGGAGCAGCAGCGCAAGCTGCGTCAGGAAGCAGCCCGCAGAGGCATGGCGCCTTCCGGCCGAACGGTCCGCACCACAAGCAACCGCTCCACGTTCTTCTCCGCATATGATAATCCGGATACAACGCTTCGTCCGGTAGCGCCGGAATTGGTGGAGGAAGGCGATGTTGCGCCCGATGCGCGGCAGGTGTATCCGCCCAAATACCGCACCACCTATTCCACGCAGAAGGAAGACGAGGTGTATGGCTACGGCAACACGCGCAGAATTGTGAATATTCAGCGTCCCACCGACGATGAGAATATTTACGACGGCTATCATGATACCAGCGCCTATCTGCCTGCATACGCCAATCAGGACGAATACGAAAATACCATGCGCATGCGCAACCGTGGTCCGAGCAGGAAGCCCAGAAGGCACAGGACGCGCAGAATTTTCCGCTTCCTTGTGATTGTTGGCTGCCTGGTGCTTGCGGCGTGGCTGATTGTCACTTTTGTGCTTCCTTTTGTTCAGAAGGAAGAGGTGGATACGCGTGAACCCACCATCGTCTCCACCATACGCGATGACCTCGCGGCACATACGATTTCCATTCCGGGTACGGATGGACAGCGCATCACCATCCGCGAGCTTCGCACCTCTGCGATTGTGACCGGCGGCGTTGCCACCTTTGATATTGTTGACCATATCTGGTACGACAATAACGAGGATTATCTGCAGGATACCATGAACGTCACGCTCACGCCTTACGTGACGCTGGATTCCGGCAAGCAGCAGCCGCTGGAGCCCATCCACTATGATATCGAAATTCCGCTTTCTCCCATTGAGCTGAGCACCCCGGACGGCCTGTACAAAGAAGTGAGCACTGCCATGTTCAACATCACCTTCTTTGTGCGCGATGGCAGCTCGGTGCTGATCAACGGCGAGGATTACAGCGACCTTGTGGACAGCGAAACAGGAGAGGTAAGCTACAATGCCACGGTGCAGCCCATTGGTGAAAACCACTTCAACATCGTGGTTCGCAGCCAGTATTGCCGTGAAAATACCATGACGGTTACGCTGTATCGCGAAAAGCAGGAGATCCCGCTTGACCTTGCCAGCGATATCGCTACCACCAGCTCCGCATCAAATGCAACGGTTACAGTCTCCGGCACCACGCTGCCGGGCGCTGTGGTGAAGGTGCTTTCTCCGTATTACGATCTGGACATTACCAATACGGATATTGATGGTTCGTTCAGCTTCAAGGCCAAGCTCGAGAACATCGGCAACAACACCATCATCATCACGGCGGATTATCCCGGCAAGGCAACCACCCGTGTTGAGCATGTTGTGTACTATGTGCCGAACATCGATGTGTATTCCCGTAAGGCGTGGGATATTCAGACCCAGTACACGGATCTGATGGACAACCTGAATGTACGCAAGGCCAACTCGCAGATTTATGTGTGCAAGGGCATCGTTACCGAGATTGATACCACCAAGCCGCAGCGAGCCTATATGAACATTGGCACCGAGGAAAGCCCCAGGCTGATCTACGTGGAGAATTCCTCCAAGACAACGTGGGAAGAGGGCAAGTACTACCGCCTGTATGCCGACGCATACGGCATGTACGACAGCGTGCCATGGCTGATTGCCCGCTACACGTATACGCATTGATTATGGAAATGCATCAAAAAACATCCGTTCATTTGAACGGATGTTTTTTGAACTTAATCAAGCGGAAGGGGATAGAACAGCCCGGCCCAGTAAATGTCTCCGGAGAAACCTTCAAACTGGCTGCCGGAGAGGAAGAAGCATACGTTGCGCACTCTCTCCTCCATGCACAGGGTGTTGACAAGTGCATAGGCCATCAGCCGTTCGTCTTCGGGCGCGAGCTTTTCAGCCACCATGGAAAAAGTAGGCGCAAAGTTCACCAGAAGCGTTTGATTTGAAAGAGCAAAGCCAAGCAGCATGGTATCGGTGATCAGGTGTCCATCCATCACAGGCTGAAGGCCTTCCACGCTGTCGCTGTTCTGGGGCCCGTAGGACAGTTCACGCAGCAGATACCGCGGATTGGTCGCCTGATAATAGGGGACTGGGCGATGGGTTTCGCACAGGGTTTTCCCTTCCTCATCGGCAAAAAACAGCGTGCAATAATCATACAGCATGTCTGCACAGGCGGAACGAAGGACGGGAACAGGCTCTTTTTCTTCCGTTTCGTCATCTGCCTGAAGTATGGCATCCACAGGCTCTCCGTTCACGGTTACAACCACGCCGCAAACATTGGGCAGAAAGGTGGAGAAGGTATAGCACAGGGACGACAGGCACTGTTTGGGGCTGATGCCGTATGCCTCCAGCATGTCATAAAGGTTGTGTGCAAAGTCAAGGGTAAGGATGTTGCCGCCTGTTTCCTCGTAGGTTTTGATGACGGGTTTTGATGTGAGCAGATCGGCGAGCAGGGGAAGATCCGGCGAGTTAATCTGAGAAGATACAGGGCCCGAACCAAGTTCACGCAGAATGGCTGTGACCAGATCAGGAAGCAGCTGATTTTCAAAGCTCATGGAGCGCACCTCGCTCACCATGCCGTCACCTGCGCTCAAGGGGAAGTAGAGCGTAACCATGGCGGAAAAAGGTGCGTTGGATGCATCTCTGCTTGCGCTGACACGGCGGGAGAGGAGCTGTTCGTAGGCCGCGCCAAGATCCTGCACCGACGAATGGCGGTAAGCGCCTATCGGCAGCGTATTGCCAATATCAAGGCCAACGGGCTTATCCATGACGAGGACATTGACATACTCAATGCCGTCAAGCTGCGTCAGCGTATTGCCAATGGCCTGGCAGGCAGCATAAAGCGCTTCGCGGTCCAGCTGAAGGGCAGAGGCGCCCAGGTTGATGGTAACAACATTGCGGCTGACTTCTACAGGGCTGATGCCGTACAGGCTCAGGCGCACGCTGCCGCCAATGGCGGTGGCCTCCTTGGTGCCGGCGTGTGCCAGCAGGGAGCGAACAAGGCTTTCAGCTTTAGGACGGACGGGAGAGTAGGAGACCTGGGTTTCGACGGTTGTCAGGCTGATACCATCGTAACTGGGCAGATAGAGAGTTGCTGCTTCTGTGTATTCGAGAGATGCATCACCGATGGGAGCAACAAAATCAACCTCAGCAGGCGGCAGCGTAACGCTTGGCGCGCTGTCGGTAATGGGCAACCCGTTGCTTGCACAGCTGCAAAGCGACAGGACAAGCACAAAGCACATCAAAAGCAAAGCAAGACGCTTTGTAAACATAGCAAACTCCTTTCGGGAGGATATGGAATCATCAGCCCTGATGAATGGGCAGCTCAACGGTGAAAGTGGAGCCGGCGCCTTCTTCGCTGTCAACCGATACGGTGCCGCCGTGCATGAGCACCATTTGGTGCACAATGCTCAAGCCCAGACCGGTGCCGCCGGTTTCGCGGCTGCGGGCCTTATCTACGCGATAGAAACGATCGAAGATGTGAGCCTGATCCGCCTTGGGAATACCGGGACCATTATCCGTAACAGTCAAAATGGCGTCGCGGCCGGAACGGATGAGGCGCACGCGGATGACGCCGCCTTCCTGCGTATACTTGCTGGCATTTTCCATCAGATTGTAGACAACCTGCGTCAGCTTGGCATTGTCCGCATACATTTCGCAGCGGTCGCTCAGCTGCAGCTTGAGCTCCTGATTGCGCTGCTTGAGCACAAGATCGAGCCTGTGAGCGGTATCCGTTACAAGCTGAGCCAGGCTGAAGGTGGTTCGGTTGAGGCGCATGGTCTTGGAGTCCATGCTGACAAGGGTCAGCAGGTCGCCGATGATCATGTTCAGGCGATCGATTTCCTTGTTGATGTCATTGAGAAACTCCGTGCGCATATCCGAATCCATGTCAGGCTGATAGATGATGCTCTCAAGCAGGATCTTCATGGTGGCGAGCGGTGTTTTCAGCTCATGACTGGCATTGGAAACAAACTGGTTGCGGCTCTGATCGAGCATTTCCAGCTTGGCAGACATGGTATTGAAGGTTTCAGACAGCCTGCGCAGCTCGCCGCTTCCGCGTTCCGGCACACGCACGGAAAAATCGCCTCGGCCCATGCGCTGGATGCTGCGCGTAAGCGAAACGATGGGGCGGGTGAGAATGCGCGAAAAGACCATGGCGATGATCAGCGCAGCGGCGGCGGCAATCAGGAAGTACAGAACCATCTGATCCTGTAGCGCAAACACACGCTGCATCAGATCCTGAATGGGGGCAGAGTACAGCACGGCGCCGATGGTTCGATCATTGTGAGTGAGGGCAGCAGCGCTGTAGGCCACCCATTCTGCGCGTCCATCAAAAGGCTGGATGAGATGCAGCACGTCCAGCGACTCGGTTTCTTCTGTTTTCAGGGTGTGTACGCCATAGGCGGTTTTCTCGCCATGGGAAAGAATGCTGGCAACCTCGGCCACTTCCATGCGCGATCCGTTCAGTTCACGGCGGCTATCAGCCTGTACCTTGCCGCTCATGTCCAGCACCATGATCCGTCCGCCAAGATCGCTGCTGGCAGATTCCAACGCTTTCTGGATCTCCCTTGTCTGGGAACCCAGATACAGGGGAGAGAGCTCCGCAGCCAGACGCTTGGTATTAGCGCGGTCCTGAAGCATGCGATCGTCGAACAAATAATCGCCCACCAGCCCAATCAGGGACGTAGCTACCGCGTAGTAGCTGACGCCCACGATGAGCAGGAAGGCGAAAAGGATCTTCCATCGGATGGAAGCAAAAGGCGTATTAGTCTTTGTCGGTGAAATAGTAGCCCACTCCCCACTTGGTGAAGATAAATTCAGGCTGAGCAGGATTGCGCTCGATCTTCTCGCGCAGTCTGCGGATATGCACGTCAACAGTACGGGCGTCGCCGGTGTAGTCATACTTCCACACGGTTTCGAGCAGAGATTCACGGCTGAACACCTTGCCGCGGTTGTTGACAAACACCTGCAACAGGTCAAACTCCTTGGCGGTCAGACGCACGTCCTTGCCACCGAGCGTGACGGAACGGTTGACGGCGTTGATCTCCATGTCGTGCACCTTGATCACCTTGCGGGTCTCGCTCTGCACGCTGCCGGAAGCACGGCGCATGATGGTCTTGATGCGCGCCTTGACCTCAAGAATGTTGAAGGGCTTGGTCATGTAGTCATCCGCGCCGTATTCAAGGCCCAGAATCTTATCAATCTGTTCGCCCTTGGCAGTCAGCATGATGATGGGCACATTGCTGTGCTCACGAATGCGCTGACAAACAGTGATGCCGTCAATCTTGGGCAGCATCACATCCAGCAGAATAAAATCAAAGTGGCCGGAAAAGAACTTGTTCAGCGCTTCTTCGCCGTCTGCCGCTGAATCGGTTTCAAATCCTTCCTGTTCAAGCGTGTATTTCAGACCTTTGATGATCAAAGGCTCGTCGTCTACCAAAAGAATCCGCTTCGCCATCGGCTTCTTCCTTTCTGTACAGAGACGCAGGCAATACATGACTACGTCATGATATAAGGATATTTACATTGTAAAACTGATTATGAAAAAAATCAAGTGTTTTGAAACAAAAAGTTCATAATTCTGTTCCAATTGATTGAAAAAAAGAATCAAAAAAAGAAACTCCTGTACTTGAGAAGCACAGGAGAGAGAAAACGGATTTACAGGCTCTTGATCAGCTCTTCCACCTTTTCGCGGGCGACATAGTTCAGGGGAGAGAAGCGGCCTTCCAGCGCCTTTTCCAGTTTTTCTTTCGCAGCGGCCTTGTCGCCGGCTTCGATATCGTACTGAGCAAGGAAGTAGAGGGTGTCAATCTGACCAGGCTTGACTTCGATGGCTTTCAGGAAATATTCTTTGGCCTTTTCCTTATCGCCCACAATGCGATAGTAGGTTTGAGCAAGGTTGTCGAGGCAGATGGGATCCTCTTCGTCATACTCGACGGCTTCCAGGTTGAACGGGAGCGCTTTTTCAGCGTCGCCGGCTTCCACGTAGAGATAGCCGAGCGTTTCGTAGATAATGCCGCTGGGCTGCTTCTGATGCATGCGCTCCAGCAGTTCGATACCCTTCTGGATTTCGCCCAGCTTGTATACGCAGGATGCGTAATTGACAAAAAGCTGGCGTTTCTGATCGTCGCTCATGGGGTACTTCTGCACCTTAACGAGCAGATCGCGTGCTTCCTGATAATCGCCATTGCGGATCAAAAGAACAGAATAGGTGAGAATGTAGCGCACATCCTTCAGGCCTTCATTCATGGCCTCTTTGTACAGCTGCATGGCGCCTTCCACATCGCCCTTGGAATACTTGACGGAAGCGGAACGCGCTTTGAAAACGGTCATAATACCCATGGTTGGGTTCCTCCTTACTTTGATTGCGCGGAAAGCTTGCGGCGCAATCTGGCATATCTGTATTGTAGCGCAATTTGCTGCTCTTGTACAGCCTCGCTTCGAAAAAGACTGGGCTCGGAGAGAATCAGCAGCGCCTGACGCGTATAGCTGATGGCTGCGGGAATGTCCTTCAGCTGGTGTTCATAAAGCTTGGCAAGCGCTTCGCAGGCATTGACGTCGCTGCCGTCGTGACGAAGTATGGTCTGATAAAGCCGCACAGCAGCCTCGGTATGTCCGCTGCGCTTTTCAATGCGCGCCATGGCCTGGCATGCCTCGTTGTGCATGTTGCTCTGGGCGCTCATCCGATAGCATTTCATGGCTTTTTCTGTATCGCCGTTCTTTTCAAGGGATTTGGCAAGAGAGAACAGATCCTCGCCGTAGCCGATTTCCTGCGGCTTTGCCACCTGCTTGCACAGGAAGTAGAACAGCTGAGCCAGACTGACGATATCCTGTTTGTTATGATCAAGGATGCGCTGCAGAGGCTCAAAATTACCATCTTTGAGATACTGGAAATACGTTTGCGGCACAAGTGCGCCGGGCAGGTCATCCTCGCGGTGCACCTGAAGCAGCTGTTCTTCCAGGTGCCCGAGCGTGCAGCTTTTCAGGCGCAGTTTCCAAAGCCTGCGCGCAGGAAACAGAACATCTGCGTGCGCTTCGGGAAAGTTGGGATGAGCAATCCGATTCATCAGGAAACGCGATTTGAGAAGCGGCACGTCGAAGGTACGTCCGTTGAAGGTACAGAGCACCGTGAAGCGCTGCATGAGCGCGTTGAGCGTTTGCAGCATGGCGGCTTCTTCCGGATAGTCGTGCATCAGATATTGTTCCACCACAAACCCGCTATGTGTAAAGTATCCCACACCAATCTGAAAAGCGACGGTTCCTACGCCGCCGGACAGACCGGTTGTTTCGGTGTCCAAAAACAGCACATCCTCCGGCTCCACTCTTTCAGGGAACGGACATCCAAAGACTGTTTTGAGCAATTCCGGGGTGGCGTGGCTTTGATCTGAAAAAAGCGAGATGGGAAACAGCGCCTGCGTGTGATGAAAACTGCTGTGAGAAGCCGCAGCAGGTGGCGCAGCGGCCGGCTTTTTGGGTTCGGCGTCAAGCATCCGCAATTTGTTAAGCAGGCTGGGCATCAGGCAAGCAGCTCCTTCAAAAGGGCAATCGCGTCAGCTTTGCCGCGTTCGCCAATTTCAATGGTCGGGCCAGCGCAGCTGGGGCAGCCGCATTCACAGCGGCAGCCTTCCGCAATCTGCAGGGCATGTTCCAAAAGCATCTCCTGCATCTGATACGCTTTTTCGCTCAGACCAACGCCGCCGGGATAAGCGTCGTAGAGGAAGATGGTGGGCTTGTCAGTAATGGGAGCCTTGACCTGATACACCACGTTCACATCGCGCGGAGCACACATCAGATACAGGGGCGCAACGATGGAAAGCAGATTGGATACGCCCAGCAAAGCGCCCTGTAGCGCATCGTTGGTGTAGCGATTGGCAACGGCGTCCGGAATGGTCCACCACATGCCAACCGTGTGCAGATCCATCTGCGGCAGGCGCACTTCGCCAAATCCCACCGTTTCATGCGTGTCAAGTTTGAACTTTTTGAACATTTTCACAATGGTGCTCACACGCAGTTCGCCAAGAGACAGGCCAGCGCCGTTTGGCAACGTTTTTTGCTCCAGATCATCAAGAATGTGCAGACTGACGTTCAGATCAGCGTCGGTGTAATAATCGGTATCCACAGCACGGATATAAGCTTTGCAGGCGTCCAGATCCAGCTGTTCCACCTGATACATGCGCGCATCATGCATGTAAATAGCGTTTTCGTGCAGCAGCATGGGTACGGTGTAGCGGTCCATTTCGCCGATGACACGGTGATGCGCCGGATTGGTGATATCGATGATCACAAAGTTCTCGGTGCGGGCACTGCGCAGGCTGATTTCGCCGGATGGCAATTCTTCTTCCATCCAGTAGAACTTGCCATCCAGATGGCGCAGGATATTGTTTTCCGACAGATACTCCAAGAACTGCGACGTATCAGCCACATCGCCGAAGGTCTCACCTTCCTCAAACGGCAGCTCATAAGCGCTGCATTTGATGTGGGAGAGAAGCACATACAGGTTGTTGGGCTGCACCAGCGCATGCTCTGGAGAAGCGGTGAAGAAATAATCCGGGTTCTGGATGATGTACTGATCCAGCGGCGCAGAAGAAGCCACCATGATGGTCAGCGCCGTATCCTTGCGGCGACCCGCACGACCGGCCTGCTGCCATGTGCTTGCGATGGTTCCCGGATATCCGCACAACACGCAGGCGGTCAGCGATCCGATATCGATGCCCAGTTCAAGCGCGTTGGTGGATACGACCATATCCACTTCGCCTTCGCGAAGCCCGCGTTCAATCTCGCGGCGCTCAGAGGGCAGATAACCGCCGCGGTAGCCGCGCACACGGTTGGTGTAGCCATAAGCATTGCGCACGCATTCCTTCAGATGGCGGGTGATGACTTCCACCTGCAGACGGCTCTTGGCAAACACGATGGTGGGAATCTCGTTGCGAAGCAGATTTTCGCTGATTCGCTTCACTTCGTTCACCACACCGCGACGGATGCCGAGCTGACGGTTGACAACCGGCGGATTGTAGAACACAAAATGGCGCTCGCCCGTAGGTGCGCCGTTTTCCGTCACAGCAGAAATCTTGCGACCTGTCAGTTGTTGGGCAAGTTCCACGGGGTTGGCAATGGTAGCGCTGCACAGAATGAAGCGCGGATGACTGCCATAAAACGCACAAAGGCGTAGAAGCCTGCGCAGCACATTGGCCAAATGACTGCCAAACACGCCGCGGTAGGTGTGGATTTCGTCAATGACGATGTATTTGAGGTTTTCGAACAGCTTGACCCATTTGGTGTGGTGGGGCAGGATGTTGGCGTGAAGCATGTCCGGATTGGTGACCACAATGTGTCCTGCCTGACGAATGGCCTTGCGAGCCGCACCCTGTGTGTCGCCGTCGTAAGTGTAGGCCTTGATGTTCACGCCGAGCGCTTCAATCATCTCATACAGGCCGCTTACCTGATCAGCTGAAAGCGCCTTGGTAGGGAACAGATACAGCGCGCGCGCGTCTTCGTTTTGAAGAATGGACGAAACGACGGGCAGGTTGTAGCACAGTGTTTTGCCGCTGGCAGTGGGGGTGACCACCACATAGTCCTTCTGTGCCTGCGCCAGATTCCAGCATTCAGCCTGATGGCAGTACAGCCGGTGAATGCCGCGCTTGCGCAGGATCTCCTTCAGCCGCTCATCCATCTCCTGAGGCAGGTCGGCATAGCGTCCCTGCGTAGCTGGCAGCGTACGCCACTCGGTCACGCAATCCATAAAGGAAGAATCCGCCTTCAAGCGGCCAATCAGCTGATCCAGATTCATATCCATACTCCCTGTTTCACAGAATACAGCACATAAAATGCGAACACCTGTGCGGTTATCTTATTATAACAGCAATGGTGTTCGCAATCAAGTATCAGTTGCTATTTCACAGCGTCCATAAGGTCCTGGAAGCCATCCGTCCAGTACTCGCTGCCATCAGCCAGAAGCCATACCGCTTCTGCACCAGGGATGGATTCAATCAGCGCACGGCTCTGTTCGTAGGGCAGAACAAAGGCGGTGGTGGAAAGAAAATCGCTCAGACCGGATTCCGGATGGATGATGGAAACGGCGCGCATGTGTTTTGCGGGATACAGCGTAGCCGGATCAATGAGATGGTGGTAGCGCTCGCCATCGACTTCATAGTAGCGATGATAATCGCCGCTTGTCACGATACACAGATTGGTCAAACCAATCAGATGACGGGAGGTAACGCCGTCCACATCCTCGATGCCAACCGTCCAGTGAGTACGGCCGTCCAACGGCGCATCGCCGCAGATAACGTTGCCGCCTGCATTGAGAATAAAGGAGTCAAGCCCGGCATCACGAATGGCATTTGCCGTCAGCTGAGCCGCATATCCCTTGGCAACAGCACCAAGGTCCAGCCGAATCATCGGATCCTCAAAAAAGATGGTACCAGCCTGCTCATCAATGATGACTTTGCTGAAATCGGTATGTTTTGCGGCTTCGAGCAGGGCATCATGATCCGGAAGGCTTACGCCGCCTTCGCGGGCGTCGTGCCACAGGCTCAGCACCGTACCCATTGCCGGGTTAGTCATGTCGCCATATTGTTCATGCCATTTCTTGATCTGAAGGAGAAGATCAATCAGCACAGGCTCTGCTTTCACAGGACCAGCAGCGGCATTCTGATTGACATGGTAAAGGTTCGCGACGCCATCGTAGGGATAGTACATGTCAAAAACCATGTGATAGCGGCGCATTTCCGTTTCGGTCAAATCAGCATAGGTACGGAATTCGTCTGCGGTTTTGGTATAGCCAATCAGCGTAATGAAAGTATCAAAGGTTCCAAAGAAATAATGCTGAAACTTCTGGTATGTTTCTGCGCTGGCACAACCCGAAAAGAGGAAAAGAGCTGCCAGCAGCATGCACAGGAAACGCTTCATCATTCATCACCTCATGAAAGTAACGATTTGAAAAAGGGGCGGCTTCCCATCAAGCCGCCCCTTTACAGCGTTTGTTTACTTGGCCACCTTGATGGCTTCCAGCACGGCATTGCTGGTGATGGTAGCGCCGGTCACAGCATCGATGTCGCCATCAGCCAGAGGCAGAGTCTTGCCGATGAACTGGCTGGTGTAGCTTTCGCGCTGCACGTTGGAGCCCAAGCCAACCGTTTCGGCAAAGTTCTCATCACCGATGGTGATGGCGGTGATGACATTTTTTTCGTCCACCGTCACTTCCACAACGACAGGACCGACAAAGCCCTGTGCAGTGCCCTTCAGCACAGTGGGCTCAGCAGCAGCGGGTTCGGCTTCCACAGCAGGAGCAGCGATGGCAGCAGAGATGGCATCCACCACAGCGGTAGAGGTGACAGTCGCGCCAGCGATGGCGTCGATGTCAGTCAGAGCGATGGGGAAGGTCTTGCCGATGAACTGCTTCTGGAAATCTTCTTCCAGAGCCTTGGCGCCGAAGCCGGGAGTCTC
>JAQXJZ010000148.1 GCA_029009515.1 bacterium | reverse complement strand
CAACGGCGGAATCAGCCGGAATATCGCTCACAGAGGAGCCGGGAACAAGCAGAGAACCCAGGCCGTCATCAGCCAGTGCTGCAGAGGAAACGAGCATCAAAATCGCAGTAAGCAGAACGAACATCTTTTTCATCATCATCAACCTCCTTTGTTGATGGCTTTATGATAAGCTGTCAAGATGAATGGAACATGAAAGCGAAAAACTTTTTGAAAGATTATTTTGTGCGTTACTGCGCTGCCAGAGATGCTCACGATGGCATGCCCATTCAGCTCCCGGGAAATCTGCACGGTTTCCGCATCTCCCTTACACAATCATTGGCCGGGCAGACGGATGCGGAACGCGCAGCCTTCGCCGGGCGCGCTGTCCACCTGCACGCTGCCGCCGTGGGCATGGGCGATGGAGGACACCAGCGCAAGCCCAATGCCGCTGCCGGGGGTGGAGCGCGAGCTGTCCGCGCGCCAGAAACGCGTGAACACGCGCTGCTGCTCCTCCGGGGTCAGACCGGGGCCGTCATCGCGCACGGTGATCAGCGCGCCCTTTCCGGCGCTTTCCAGCGCAATGTCGATCTGCCCGTTTTCTTTTCCATAGCGGATGGCGTTATCCACCAGATTGATGACGGCGCGGGTGATCATGGCGCGGTTGAGGGTGAGCGTACAGGAAACAAGGCTGGTGCGAAGCGCAATGCCGCGTTCCTCTGCCAGCGGCTGCATGTCCTCGGCAATCTGGGCGAGCAGCGCGTCCAGCTGCACCTCGTCCTTGCGCTCTAGCTGTCCGGCCTCCAGGCGCGAAAGCATGAGCAGGTGATTGACCAGCCCGTTCATGTCGGAAGCGGTCGCAAGCATCTGCGCCACGGCCACGTCCTTTTCATCCGTTTCTTCGCGGCTGAGCGCGTATTCGCCCTGCGTGATGATGGCGTTGAGCGGCGTGCGCAGCTCGTGCGCGGCGTCGGAGGTGAACTGCTGCTCGCGCTGGAAGGCGCGCTCGAGGCGCTTGAGCATGGCGTTGATGGTCTCTCCCAGCCGGTGCAGCTCGTCGCGGCTGTCTCCGGCAAGCGGAATGCGCGCGGACAGGTCGCTGCCGCCGGCAATGGCGGAGGCTACGTCGTTCATGTGCTGAACCGGCTTGAAAGCGTGCGAGGTGATCAGGTATCCGCCCAGAAGCGCCACCAGCGCCAGAAGCGGCAGCAAAAACAGCGTGCTGCGGGTGACGCCCTCGCGGATGCCGCTGAGCTCGTTGGCGGACATGTGCACGCGCAGCCACACATCCTCGTGCGTGGGCACGGAGATGTGCGTGTCAAGGATGTACCAGCTGTTGCTGCCGCCGGTCACGCTGCGCATCTCGCCTTCCTGGAAAGGCGCGTCCACCCACATGCGCCCGTACATCAGCGCACCGCCGCCTTCGTACAGCGTGGCGTACACATTGGGCACCTCGTCGATGTCCTTGTCAATTTCCAGATAGCCGTGCTCCACTTCCATCTCGTCCAGGAGCACCACGACGGCGCTGTTCAGCGTTTCGCTGCAGTGACTGAGAACCGCACGCTCGGAGGATGCGGTCAGAATCCACACCGCCGCCAGACAGATCACAATCAGCAAAAGGGCATACCACAGCGTGATGCGCCCCTTGATGGAAAGGCGTTTGTTCATGGTTCCTCCCTCAGCACGTAGCCAGCGTAGCGTACGGTGTGGATCAGCTTTTTGCCGCGGCCTTCGTCCACCTTCTTGCGCAGGTTGCGGATGTACACGTCAATCATGTTGGATGCGCCCTCGTAATCGTAGCTCCACACATGCTCAATGATCTGGCTGCGGCTGAGCACGTGGCCCTGGTTGCGGATGAGGTATTCCAAAAGGGAATATTCGCGGCTGGTGAGGGTGATCACCTCGCCGCCCCGGGTTACGCTGTGCGCGTCGGCGTCCACCACCAGATCGCACAGCTCAAAGCGGTTGGTGCGCTGAACGCTGCCGCGCCGGGTGAGCACGCGCAGACGGGCGGAGAGTTCTTCATAAGCGAAGGGTTTGACCAAATAATCATCCGCGCCTGCATTCAGCCCCTGCACGCGGTCGGAGATGGCGTCGCGCGCGGTGAGCAGCAAAACCGGCGTGTGGATGCCCGCGCGGCGCATCTTTTCCACCAGCGCAATGCCGTCCATCCCCGGCATCATGATGTCCAGCACCGCTACGTCATAGGGCGTCACGCTGGCGTATTCCCATGCTTCCAGCCCGTCGTGGCACACATCCACCGCATAGTGTTCCTCGCGCAGGCGCTTGGCCAGCGTTTCGGCGGTGGTGCGGTCGTCCTCGGCAATCAAAAGTCTCATATGCATACCTCCTCTGATACAGGATGGCATTGAACGATGAATATCAGATGAAATTTGCTTCTGCGCAGAAAACCGCTTTTCCTGCTTAAGGATGTGGCGTATAATGGAAATGAATTTCTGATGCAGTAAGGAGTTTTTTCTGCCATGAGCCTTGAACAGCAGCTGCTTTCCTATCTGCCTTACAACGAGCAGGAAGTGCGCGACCGCGAGCTGATCCTGCGCTGCCTGAAGGATGAATCCGATGTCTTCACCCGGAAAAACGACCTGGTGCACATGACCGCCTCAGCGTGGATTGTGAACGCAGACCGCACCAAAGTGCTGATGGCATACCACAACCTGTACCAGAGCTGGGCGTGGCTGGGCGGCCATGCGGACGGCGAGACCGACCTTTTGGCCGTGGCGCTGAAGGAGGCGCAGGAGGAAAGCGGCCTTGCGCATGTCTGGCCGGTCATGGAGCAGATCTACTCGGTGGAATCGCTGCACGTGTGCGGCCATGTGAAACGCGGGCGGTACGTGTCCTCACACATCCACCTGAATGTGACCTACCTGCTGGAGGCGGACGAAAATGATCCGCTGTTCATCAAAGCGGATGAAAACAGCGGCGTGGCGTGGTTTGCTCCCGAAGAGGCCGAGGCCGTGTGCACCGAGCCGTGGATGCGCGACCATATCTATCACAAGCTCAACGAAAAACTGCGGACGCTTTGATGCATCCGCAGTTTTGCTTTTTATGCAGCTTTCTGTTCCTTGCCGTACAGCATGGGCTTGGAAAAGCGGTCGTTGAAGTACGACACCAGCGGGCCCATGCACAGCGCCGTCAGCACCGTGCCTACGCCGGGAATGAAGCCCAGCGCCCAGCCGATCAGCACGCAGGTGAGGTCGGTGGCGATGCGGATGAAGCGGAAGGGGGCAATCTTCTTTTCGGCCAGATGCAGCGCGATGGCGTCGTAGGTGGATACGCCCATATCCGCCGTCATGTACATGGAAGAGGAAAAACACAGCACGATCATGCCAATGACGATGTACACAATGCGCAGCGCCATGGTGGGCTGGCCCATCAGCGCAAAGAGGAGCTTTTCAGACCCGTCAATCACATACCCCAGCAAAAACAGGTTGATAAAGGTGCCAAGGCCGATGAAATGGCGGTTCATGACAAACACCAGAAGGAGCAGCACAATGTTGATGATCACGTACAGCGTGCCGAAATCCATGGGGATGACCTGGTGCAGGCCGTTGCACAGGCACTGGAACGGATCCACGCCAAACGCCGCCTGCTTGAAAAGGCCAACGCTGGCGCCGCAGATGATGACGCCGAAGATGGTCATCAGCACGCGGCGGCGCTGAAAGCCGGGCTGGAAATACGTCTTGATGGCAGAAAAATTCATGGGGGAAACCCCTCCTTATCAATGATGGCGCACAATTGCATATTATAGCGCGCCGCGCTTTGCCTTGCAAGCAATACTTTTCCAAACGGCGGTTGTGTGTTATAATCGACTGGATTCGCAACACGAAACGGAGGAACTGTTTTTGCAGCAATTCATGCGCCGTTTACCAGCGCTGTGCCTGTGCGTGCTGCTGCTGTGCCAGCCCCTGCTGGCATGGGCGGAGGAGGAAGCGGAGATTGCGCCGCTCACCACATCGCAGCTTGTATTTGAAAATGGAGAATATGTGCTCAGCGGCCAGCGCGCCTGGGTGGATTTTGACTGGCTGCGCGTGCTCAACCCGGACTGTGTGGGCTGGCTGTATCAGGAAGACGCGCTGTTTTCCGAGGCCGTGGTGCAGGGCAAGGATAATAAGTATTATCAGACCCACGCCTTTGACGGCTTCAACGTGGCCGGCAAAAGCGCCGCCTATCTGGACGCTGAAGGCAGCGCAAAGATGGACGAGGCGCTGGTGGAAATCTACGGCTCCGGCCGTACCAACGGCAGCCTTGAAGAACTGAACCAGTACGCCGATCAGCTCTGGTACGATGCGCACCCCGCCCTCCGGCTTCTCACCCCCCACGGCGACTGGCAGGCGGAGGTGTTCGCCTCCATCAAAACAGGCGAAAAGCAGCGCGAAAGCTGGCTTGCGCCTGCGCAGGAGGAAAGCCGCGCCGACTGGCTCAACCGCATCCTGCTCTCCAGCGAGATCCAGCCGGTGCTCACCGCCATCCCGGAGGAAGGCGAGCGCGTGCTGGCCATCACCGTCAACAACGCTGATTCCCGCCGCCGCATCCTTCTGTGCACGCTGCGCCCCATCCGCTATGCCACGGAGGAAAAGGCGGAGCTGACCAACACGGCGCTGGACCGCATTCCAGCCCTCAGCGGCAAGGTGACCACCGAACCGCTTGGCGAAATGATGGTGTATTTCCAGAACGACGAGCCGTGGAACCTGATGCGCTACGAAAGCGCCAAGACCTCCATCTTCCGCCGCTTCGGAGGCGGCGGCTGCGGCCCGACCGCTGCGGCGATGGTGATTGCCAATCTGGTGGACGTGAACGATCTGCCCAAGCTGGCGGAATACACCAAGGACGGCCTGCCCACGCAGTTCTGCAGCTGCTCGGTCAACCGCGTGTACTGCAACCATCTGCATGTGCCGTATCATCTGCAGACGGCGGAGCAGTACCTGCGCTATCTGCCCGTTGTTATGGCGGATTTCGCCGC
The DNA here is from genome assembly GCA_029009515.1 of bacterium. Taxonomy (GTDB): domain Bacteria; phylum Bacillota; class Clostridia; order Christensenellales; family Aristaeellaceae; genus Limiplasma. Next base: position 16,206 of record JAQXJZ010000148.1, on the reverse strand, counting down.
CGGCAACAATACGTGGAACGTCAATTCCCGCCCCACCAATTCGCGCGGCAGCAACATGAAGTTCCTCGAACCGCTGTGCGAGATCTTTGGCCTCACGCTGGTTACGGAGGGCAACATTCAGGACGTACTGGAGATGATGCAGGGCAAGACCGGCAGCGCGATGGTGGTGTGCTGCGCCCTGCGCGGCAGCCCCTTTACCTCCACCAGCCACTACGTGGTGGTGGCCGGTGTGGATGACGAGTATTTCTACGTGCTGGATCCGCTCTTCCGCGAGGAAGGATACAATGATCCCTACAAGGCCATCGACGCGGTGCTTGCGCCCGGCGTGGTGCGCATCCGCCTGGAAAACTGGCGCCTGTGCGGCCTGACTGTGGACGGATACATCGAAAAACGTGCTCCGCGCAGCGCTGTGAAGGAAAAGTGAGAACAACCTGCTCTTTTTCTCGTGTTGTGCGCAAACAGCAAAAATCCCATCAACTGTCAGCCGTCAGGCTGGTGTTGATGGGATTTTTGCGTCTTAGAAAGCGCACAACAAACATAAGCAACTTGTCATTAAGATACACACAACTCACAGGGGTCCAGGGGCTTGCCCCTGGTCGGGGAGGGGGTAAGGAGAGTCCAGAGAGGCACCTGCGGTGGGCGCATGTCCCGGTACTATGTGGGCCCGAAGGGCGGGGAACCTCGACGTTCCCCCTGATCTCTCTGGCCGCCGGAGGCATCTCCTGTTGCGCGTAAATCGTTGCCCTCTAACGGCGACCAGCCGAAACCTTACTTCTGACTCTTCCAAGCCAGAATGGCCTCCAGCCGCTCCTTCACACGCTCCTCGCGCCCTTGCGTGGTAGGCAGGTAATAGCGGCGATCTTTCAGACTGTCCGGCAGGCACTGCATGCGCGTCAGCTTCTCCTGCGTGTCGTGCGCATACTGATATCCCTTGCCGTACCCGGCGTCCTCCATCAGCCGCGTGGGCGCGTTGCGGATGTGAAGCGGCACCGGCTCGGCCGGTTTGTCGTGAATATCCTTCTTGGCCTTGCCGCAGGCCACGTACAGCGCGTTGGACTTGGGCGCCATGGCCAGATATGTGACCGCGTGGGTGAGGTGCACATCGCACTCCGGCATGCCGAGAAAATGACAGGCCTGATAGGCGTTTACCGCCACGGTGAGCGCGTTGGAATCCGCCATGCCCACGTCCTCGCTGGCGAAGCGCACCAGACGGCGCGCAATGTAGAGCGGATCCTCGCCGCCGTCCAGCATGCGCAGCATCCAGTAGATGGCCGCGTCCGGGTCGGAGTTGCGCATGGACTTGTGCAGAGCCGAAATGATGTTGTAGTGCTCCTCGCCCTGCTTGTCGTAGAGCAGCGAGCGGCGGTTCATGCATTCGGACAGGATTTCGTCCGTCAGGCACAGCGCGCCGCTTTCATCCATGTGCGCGTTGTACACAGCCATCTCCAGCGTGTTGAGCGCGGTGCGTGCATCGCCGTTGGAGAAACGCGCGATGGCGCGCAGCTGATCTTCCTGAACCTGCACACGCAGATCACCCAGCCCCTTGGGGCTTTGAACGGCGTGCGTGAGAAGGCGGGTGAGATCGTCCTCGGTGAGGGCTTTGAGAATAAACACCTTGCAGCGGGAGAGAAGCGCGGAGTTGATCTCGAAGGAAGGGTTCTCCGTGGTCGCGCCTACCAGAATGATGGATCCCTTCTCTACATAAGGAAGAAACGCATCCTGCTGCGCCTTGTTGAAACGGTGAATTTCATCCGTGAAAAGCAGCGTGCGCATGCCCATGCGGCGGTTTTCCTCGGCGCGCGCCATCACCTCGCGCACCTCCTTGATGCCGCTGGTGACCGCGCTGAACTCCACAAAGGAAGCCTGCGTGCTCTTGGCGATGATGCGCGCAAGGGTGGTTTTGCCCACGCCCGGAGGCCCCCAGAAGATCATGGAGGACACCTGATCGCGCTCGATGAGCTGCCGCAGGATTTTCCCCTTGCCCACCAGATGCTGCTGGCCCACGTATTCCTCCAGCGTTTCCGGCCTGAGGCGGCTGGCCAGCGGCGCGGATGTGGGACGGCTGTCAAACAGGTTCATCTGCTCCATGCAAAAATCAACTCCTTCTCCGCTTAGTATAGCGCAGATCGGGATGGAAACACAATGGAAAATGTGATATACTCGGAACACACAGGAGGCGTATCTATGACAGGACTGATACTGGAAGGCGGCGCCATGCGCGGGCTTTTTACCGCAGGCGTGCTGGATGTGTTCATGGAAAATGGCCTTGCGTTTGACGGCGCCATCGGCGTGTCGGCAGGCGCGGCGTTTGGGTGCAATTTCAAAAGCGGGCAGATTGGACGCACGCTGCGCTACAACCTGCGCTTCTGCCGCGACTGGCGTTATTGCAGCGCACGTTCGCTTCTTTTGACCGGCGATCTCTTCGGCGCAGAGTTCTGCTATTACACGCTGCCCATGGAACTGGACAGGCTGGATTACGAGGCGTACGCTGCCAACCCCATGCCTTTTTACGTGGTGTGCGCGGATACGCAGACGGGAAAACCCGTCTACCAGCGCTGCGACCGCGCCGACGGCGTGTACCGCGACTGGTTCCGCGCGTCGGCCTCCATGCCGCTGGTGAGCCGGCCGGTGGAGATCGAAGGGCGCACCTATCTGGATGGCGGCGTGGCGGATTCCGTACCCATCCGCTTTTTTGAAAGCATCGGCTACGGGCGCAATGTGGTCATCCTCACCCAGCCGGAAGGCTTTGTGAAGAAGCCCTCCAAGGGTCTGCCGCTGCTTAAAGGCGTGATGCGCAGGTATCCGAAACTGGTGGATGCGCTGGCGCACCGCCATGAGGTGTACAACGAAACCACCGCCTACATTGCCGCACGCGAACGGGACGGCGCGGCGCTGGTGATCCGCCCGGAGCATGCGCTGGACGTGAGCCGCGTGGAGCACAACCCGGCCAAACTGCAGGCCGCTTATGATGAAGGCAGAAAAGCAGGCGAAAAGCACCTGCAAAGGGTGATTGACTTTTTGAAACAGGAGAAAAAACACCCATGAGGCGCATTCTTTGCTACGGCGATTCCAACACCTGGGGCTTTACGCCCGGCACCGGCGTGCATCAAAGCCAAGATTCAGCGTGGCCGTAAGCGGATGATACAGCCTGCTCAGATCCATACAAAAAAGCGCCTCCCTTCGCGGTACAGCATACCACGAAGAGAGGCGCTTTGGATACGGTGATCAGGCAACAAACTGGAACACGCAGAAGGCCGCATAGATGGCCAGCAGCGCGATGCCCTGCCAGCGGGCCAGCTTGCCCTTCTTCAGCGCGGGCACGGACAGCAGCAGCATCACGATGAACATCACGGGAATGTCCACCACCAGAGAGGCGTTCATGCCGCCGATGGTCTTGCTGGCGGGCACGGCGAAGGGAGAAAGTGTAACGGACACGCCGCTGACCAGAACCAGGTTGAACAGGTTGGCGCCGATGATGTTGCCCAGAGACAGCGCGCTGTGGCCCTTCACCAGAGAGGCGATGGCGGTGACCAGCTCGGGCAGAGAAGTGCCCAGCGCTACAAAGGTGAGCGCGATGACGGATTCCGGAACGCCCAGCGCCTGAGCGATCAGGGTGCCGTTGTCCACCAGCAGGCGGGCGCCCACGGCGATGAACGCAGCGCCGATGACCAGCAGGATGATGTCCTTGGTCATGGTGCCTTCGGGCTTGTCCTCCTCCTCGCCTTCAGCGGGAAGCTCAGGCTGGGTGAGGGCCTTGCGCACGAGGATGAACATGTACACAACGAACACAGCCAGCAGCAGGATGCCGATCACGCGGCTGAAGCGGCCGGTGATGTAGGCGGTGCCGGCATAGAAGATGGCAGAGCCAAAGAAGAAGGTCAGGGGCTGCACCAGCTCCTTGCGGTCCACATTGGAGGGACGGATGGCGATGGTGAGCGCGGCGATGAGGGAGGTATTGCAGATGATGGAGCCGATGGCGTTGCCATAGGCGATTTCGCCGTGGCCGCCGATGGCGCTGGTGGCGGAAACCATCACCTCGGGCAGGGTGGTGCCGATGGACACGACCGTGGCGCCGATGAGCAGCTCCGGCACATGGAAGCGGTGGGCGATGCCGGTGGCGCCGTCGACGAACCAGTCGCCGCCCTTGATGAGCAGGATGAGACCCAGAGCAAACAGAAGAACAGGTACGAGCATGGCTTTCTTTCTCCTTCGTACAGTCGGTGGGGGAATGTGCTTCATCTATATATGAAAAGACCCGGCGTGCAGGGCGCATGCCGGGCCGAAGATATCCGCCGCAGGGAGACGCCATGCCAAATACAAAACATGAGTCTCACGATTAAAAGCAAGCCAAACCGCGCAGGGCGATCAGGGATGTTGACTTGCTACGCAGCCTTGCGGATGCGCACGTTACTCCCTCACAGGATCTTACCCGGTTATTTTACCTTTCCTGTGGTTAAAAGTCAACTAAGAAATTCAGAAAAAAGAAAAAAGTGTAGGTTTGTCAAACATCTTGGACAGTGAAGGCAGAAAGCCGCTGTCTAGGTGAAAGCCAATTGAGAGGCCGCATGGGCCTGGAGTTGCTGCGACTTTGGTGGGCAGTTAACTGCCCACCAAAGTCGGCGAGGGAGTAAAAGCGGCGAACGTCGTAGAAACGCTTTTGGTCTTCACGGTGACTGCGTTCAACCTTGCCGTTGTGCCGAGGCGTGTAGGGACGAATGAGCTTGTGCCGAATGCCCAGTGCAGCAGCTGTGTTTTCAAAGAGGGTAGGGATATCACGTTTTGAATTGGAAAAACGGTTTGTGAATTCAAAGCCATTATCCGTTTGAACGCATTCGACTTTCACGCCCTTCCTTCGGAACGCTTCAGTGACTTTGGTGAGGAAATCTGCAGAAGAATAAGTGCTTTGTTCGGGATACGCTCCAAGAATACGGTATCGGGAATACTCATCAATGGCAGTATACTGATACAGCTTTAACTCAGGATCTGCAATACAGCTCCTGGGGACAACTTTGACGTCGATCTGTACACGCTGCCCCGGATACTGCATTTGTTCATAAGGCTTGGGATGGTACTTCTTCTTGGGACGTTCCTTCGCCGCCATTCCCTCCCGTCTCATAACCCGCCACAGGCTTTCAATGCAGCGGTTGTATCCGCGCTTGCGAAGACGTGACCAAAGTTCCACAATTCCTAGTTTCGGATTCCGGCGATGCATGTCACGAATGAGTTTTAGTTCTTGCTCAGTATGCTGGTTCGGATGACTGTGCGGCTTGCGTGACTGGCATGCCAGTGATTCGATGCTTCCGTCAAATCTCTCTTTCCAGAAGTAGATGTATGATCTCGTCTTGTTATACTTCCTGCTTGCTCGTGATACACCGTATCTCTCTGCGTATTTCATCAGAGAGTAGCGATACTTCATGTCTTGTGTTATACTATCCATGAGACTTGAAGCTCCTTTCGTTATGTTGTGGCACAACTCAACTATAACAGATTGGCTTTCAAGTCTCTTCTCTTTTTTTCTTACTGTCCAAGATGTATTGTAGCTCTACACTAAGAAATTCAGAAAAAAGAAAAAAGATGGTTTACAAGTGCTGACGAGGTGTGCTATAATGTACAGGTTGGAGTATGCCATGGAGCCATGGGCGGCTGCGTATATCCGGGTTGCGGGTATGCGACCATGGGCCGGGCAACGGACGCTCCAACAACGCTAACAAAGCATAACCTTCGGGGTTATGCGGGGGTCTGGACGGCGCTCTGCCTCACTCTACGCGGACGCTATCAACTACAAGGACCCCTCGGCTCAAGAGAGCACATTCTATGGAGGTGTACCACACATGGCACGTATTGCGGGCGTTGACCTGCCCAGAGAAAAGCGTGTGGAAATCGGTCTGACCTACGTCTTCGGCATCGGCCTGGCTACGTCCAAGGAAATCCTTGCCGCGACTGAGATCAACCCCGATACCCGCGTGAAGGATCTTACCGAAAACGAAGTCAGCAAGCTCCGTGACTACATCGAGCACAACGTGAAGGTTGAGGGTGACCTGCGTCGTGAGGTTTCCCTGAACATCAAGCGTCTGGTGGAAATCGGCTGCTACCGTGGCGTTCGCCATCGTCGCAACCTGCCCGTCCGCGGTCAGAACACCAAGAACAACGCGCGCACCCGCAAGGGTCCCAAGCGCACCATCGCCGGCAAGAAGAAGGCTGGCAAGTAATCACTGAACGATTGCTTATGTAGCATGGAGGGATAAACAACTATGGCACCTAAGCAGAAGCTTAAGAAAGTAACGCGCAAGCGTCGTGAGAAGAAGCTCGTCGAGCGTGGCGCTGCCCACATCCGTTCTTCTTTTAACAACACCATCGTCACCCTGACCGATATCAACGGCAATGCCCTGTCCTGGGCCAGCGCCGGCGGCCTGGGCTTCCGCGGAAGCAAGAAGTCCACTCCCTTCGCCGCTCAGATGGCTGCTGAGACTGCCGCCAAGGCCGCTATGGAATTCGGCCTCAAGACCGTGGAAGTGTACGTCAAGGGCCCCGGTTCCGGACGTGAAGCTGCTATCCGCAGCCTGCAGGCCGCCGGTCTGGAAGTCAACATGATCAAGGACGTCACCCCCATTCCCCACAACGGCTGCCGTCCGCCTAAGCGTCGCCGCGTGTAAGGTATCATTAAGGAGGACAACATACAATGGCTACTAGCAAACAGCCGATTTCCAAGAAGTGCCGGACTTTTGACGTTTCTCCGGCCGTCATGGGATACAGCAATAAGAAGTCTACCCGTCAGCCTGGCAACAACCGCCGCCGCAAGGTTTCCGAGTACGGCGCTCAGCTGAAGGAAAAGCAGAAGGTCAAGTTCATCTATGGCGTTCTGGAAAAGCAGTTCGCCAAGTACTACGAGAAGGCCGCCCACATGAAGGGCATCACCGGCGAAAACATGCTGCAGCTGCTTGAGCTGCGCCTGGACAGCGTTGTGTACCGTCTGGGCCTGGCCAAGACCCGCCGCATGGCCCGCCAGGTTGTGAACCATGGCCACATCCTCGTCAACGGCCGCAAGGTCAACATTCCTTCCTACTCTGTCAAGCAGGGTGACGTGATCACCGTGCGCAGCCAGAGCAGCCAGCTGGAAATGTTCAAGGCCCTGCGCGAAGGCACCACCGTGGTCACCCCCAAGTGGCTGACCTTTGACGCTGCCGAGCTCAAGGGCACCGTCGCCGAACTGCCCCAGCGCAGCGATCTGGACTACGAAGTCCAGGAGAACATGATCGTCGAGTTCTACTCTCGCTAAGAGTTGACCTTCCTCCCTCGAACAACTGGTATAAAACAGGAGGATATATCGAATGATCGAAATCGAAAAAGCGCGCATCGAATGTGCGGAGCTGAGCCAGGATGGTTCGTATGGCAAGTTTGTCATCGAGCCTCTGGAGCGCGGCTTTGGCAATACGCTGGGCAACGCCCTGCGCCGTGTGCTGCTTAGCAGCCTGCCCGGCGTGGCCGTGACCAGCATCAAGATCGAAGGCATTCAGCATGAGTTCTCCACCATCCCCGGCGTGACCGAGGACGTGAGCGAGATCATCCTGAACCTCAAGACCCTGACTGCCAAGCTGTACTCTGAACAGCCCAAGACCGTGATGCTCGATGTGAAGGGCCCCGCTGAAGTGACGGCGAAGGATATCGCTGCCGACGACGAGCTTGAGTTCGTCGACCCGGACATGCACATCGCCACCCTCAACGAGGACGCCCACCTGCAAATGACGCTGACCATCGATAAGGGCCGCGGCTATGTGAGCGCGGATAAGAACAAGTATCCGAATATGCCCATCGGCGTGATCCCGATCGACTCCATCTTCACTCCCATCAAAAAGGTCAACTATACCGTGACCGATACCCGCGTGGGCCAGATCACGGACTATGACAAGCTGACCCTCGAAGTGTGGACGGATGGCAGCGTGCAGCCTGACGAGGCCATCAGCCTCGCCGCCAAGATCCTCACCGAGCACCTGACCCTGTTCGTCAGCCTGACCGACCAGGTGACCACCATCTCCTTCACTGATCAGGAAGATGACAAGAAGGAAAAGGTGCTGGAGATGACCATCGAGGAACTGGATTTGAGCGTGCGTGCCTACAACTGCTTGAAGCGCGCGGGCATCAATACCGTTGCCGAGTTGGTGCAGCGTAACCAGGAGGACATGATGAAGGTGCGCAACCTGGGCCGCAAGAGCCTGGAAGAAGTAGAGCAGAAGCTCGAAGCGCTCAATCTGTCCCTTCGTCCCAGCGACGAATAAACTGACCGATCCGCATAAGGAGGAAATACAACCATGGCACAGCGTAAATTGGGCCGTACCGCCGATCAGCGCAAGGCTCTCCTGCGCAATCAGGTGACCAATCTGCTCTGGTATGGCCGTATTGAGACGACCGAAGCCCGCGCCAAGGAAGTGCGCCGCGTGGCCGAGCGCCTCATCACCCTGGCCGTCAATGAATACGACAAGACCGTCGAAGTGACCAAGGAAACCCACAACGATAAGGGCCAGCTGGTCACCCTGAATGTTACCAACGACGCTCCCAGCAAGCTGCACGCCCGCCGCATGATCATGAGCTACCTGTACGAGCTCAAGGATGTGCAGAAGGCCGGCGAAGACAAGGCTGACTGGAAAGAGCGCACCAAGGGCATCAAGTACCCCGTCGTCGAGAAGCTCTTCCGTGAGTACGGCCCCAAGTTCCGTGCCCGCAACGAAGAGAAGAAGTGCGCCGGTGGCTACACCCGCATCTACAAGCTCGGACCCCGTCGCGGCGATGCTGCCGAGATGTGTGTGATCGAGATCCTGTAAGGAGGGGCAGTGCCCCTCCACCCCGCACTGCCCTTCGGGCAGGAGAGGTGGAACAGGCTGATGCATTTTTGCACACCAAACCGAGTGGCTGCATGCCACTCGGTTTTTTATCTTGCACAGCGACTGTCTATTTGATATGATTCTTTTGCCCGCATCCGTGCAGACTACGCATGAGGATGTGGTGAACATGAAACACAACCATTCGATTGACAGCGAGGACGCGCCGCAGATGCAGCCCAGCGATGGCGAACGCATCAGCATGGCCATGCGTCAGCTGGAGAAATATATTGATTCGATGGAACGGCTGCGCCTTTCGGAATACATCCGCTATGTGGACAACCGCAAACGCCTGCTCTGGAGCCACTTCTGGGGCGGTGTTGCGCGCGGCGCGGGCATGGCCATCGGCTTTACCATTTTGGGCGCACTGCTGGTGCTCATCCTGCAGGATCTGGCGCGGCGCAATCTGCCGTTGATTGGCGATGCGCTGGCGGAAATTGTGCGGATTGTGCAGCGGCAGCTGCCGTGAAGGAGACAACATGATCTGGATTTTCGGGGTTGCACTGGCCTCGCTTGCGCTGGATGCAGGCGTGAAGCTGGCAGCAGCAAACTGGCTGCGGGATAGCGTCATCCGCCTGGGCTGGCTGGTGGAGCTGCGTTGCACCTACAACACCGGTATGGCGCTGGGCATTTTTTCGGATAACGCGCTGGCGGGCCTTCTGCTGCCGTTCACCGTCATCCTGTGCGGCTGGTGGCTGATGCGCCGCTATCAGCCCACGCGCTTCACCCTCATCGCCTGCGGGCTGGTGCTGGGCGGTTTTGCGGGTAATTACGGCGAACGGCTGCTGTTTGGCCGGGTGCTGGATATGATCTATTTTCCCTTCCTGCCGTGGTTTGTGTGCAACATTGCCGATATCTGCATTTGCGCCGGCGTGGCGCTGCTGGCGTTCAGCCTGCTGTTCAGGCCGGACGACTGGGTGGAAAAGAACAAGGAGGACGCCAAAGATGCCGAGAATTGAAACCGCCGTGGCGCGCAAAGCACGCCTGGACGTGCTGGTGGCCGTGGCTGCCGAGGCCAGCCGCTCGCAGGCAGCCAAGTGGATCGAGGCCGGTCTCTGCGTGGTGGATGGCAAGCCGCAGCTGAAAACCTCCTTCCAGCCTGCCGAAGGCGCGCAGCTGGTGATCGATATTCCCGAAGCGGTGGAATCCACCGTTGAAAAAGAGGATATTCCCCTCGAAATCCTATACGAAGATGAAGACGTGGCGGTGGTCGTCAAGCCGCACGGCATGGTGGTGCATCCCGCCGCAGGCAACGAAAGCGGCACCCTCGTCAACGCCCTTCTCTACGCCATGGATGATCTCAGCGGCATCGGCGGCGTGAAGCGCCCGGGCATCGTGCACCGCCTTGACAAGGACACCAGCGGCCTGCTCATGGTGGCCAAAAACGACCGCGCGCACCAGAACCTGTCCGATCAGTTGCGCAGCCGCACCATGGAAAAGCACTACCTGGCTGTGGTGGACGGCTGCATGCACGAACCCAGCGGCTTCATCGACAAGCCCATTGCCCGCAGCAAAAAGGATCGCAAAAAAATGGCCATCGATCCCGAGGGCCGCGAATCCCAGACTGAGTGGACGCTGATTGAAAACCTCAAAAACGCCGCGCTTCTCGACGTGCACATCCTCACCGGACGCACGCACCAGATTCGCGTTCACATGCAGAGCCTGCATCACCCTGTCGCCGGAGACCCCATCTACGGTCAGAAAAACGGCGTCAAAGTTCCGCGCCTCATGCTCCACGCCCACACGCTGGCGTTTGACCACCCGGTGACGGGGGAACGCCTGAAGTTCGTGGCGGAACCGTCGGAAGAGTTTACGAAGGCGGTACGGAAGTTACGGGGGTAAGGGACGCTGGGCTCTGCCCAGACCCGCGAGGGGCTGAGCCCCTCGACCCGCGTTCTGCGCCTTCTTCAAAGGCGCAGAAGGTTGGGCTTTGTGTTTAGGGCTGCAGCGAAGACCGCCGGTCGGCGGAAGGCCTCCCGGCTCGCTTGACGGTACTGCGTTTTTCGTTTGTTGGATGGGGATAGACCGCCCCTCCCCGGAAGGGGTCGGGGCTCGCTTGAAATCAAAAGGAAATGTGATATGATCAAATTCGACAGACTATGGGAAACTATGAAAGCACGAAATGTTTCCACGTACCAGCTGCGCGAGAAATGCGGCATCGACAGCAAAACCATCCGCCGTCTGCGCGCCAATGAGAACATTGAGACCAAGACGCTGGACAAGCTCTGCGACGCCCTGCAATGCCAATTGGAGGATATCGCAGAATATATCAAAGAATAAAAGCAATCGCGCCAAAAGATGCGATTGCTTTTTGCTATTCTATTCAAGCGAGCCGGGAGGCCCTCCGCCGACCGGCGGTCTGACCCATCCAACAACCTAAGAACCCCATACCGACAAGCGAGCCGGGGCACCCGTATGTGCCCCGGCGGCCTTATGCGCAACAACAAACAATACAGTTCCCCCTGCGGCCATGAAATGGCCGCAGTATGCGGGTGCAGGGGCTCAGCCCCTGCCAGCCCCTGCCGGGTCTGGGCGGAGCCCAGCGTCCCCCCGTCCTCCGTTACTCGTCCCACAGCTTCCCCTCGGCCCAATGCTTGCGGCAGAGGCTGACGTAGCTTTCGTTGCCGCCGAGGACGATCTGTTCGCCTTCTTTGACCACTTTGCCGCCCACGACGCGGGCGTTGCAGGTGGCTTTCTTGCCGCACCAGCAGATGGTTTTGACGTCCTCGATGGTGTCAGCCCAGGCCAGGAGGCACTGGCTGCCTTCAAACAGGTTGCCCTGGAAGTCAGCGCGGAGGCCATAGGCGATGACGGGCACGTTGTCCACATCCACGACGTGGACGAGCTTTTCGACCTGCGCGCGGGTGAGGAACTGGGCCTCGTCCACGATGACGCAGTCGAAGTCCTTCACGTTGAAAGAGTCGATGTCCTCAATGAACTGGCATTCGCAGGAGAGGCCGCAGCGGCTGCCGATGGTGGTTACACCGTCGCGGGTGTCGAGGCGGGGCTTGAGCATGAGCACCTTCTGGCCGCGCTCGAGGTAGTTGTGACGCACCATGATGGCATTGGCAGATTTGCTGGAGCCCATCGCTCCGTAGCGGAAATACAGTTTGGCCATGGGGGAATCGACCTCCGGAAAAGTATTTAGAAGGGATTGTCTGCGGTTTTGATTTCGATGCCCAGGATGTCAGCCAGCGCATGGGCACGGTTGGCGGCGTCGCGGTAGCTGGAGAGGGCGTAGAACAGATCAAACGCGCCCTGCAGGTCGCCCTGGGATTCAAGGGCGTCCGCCTGCTCATACTGCTGATCCAGCCATTTTTCGCGGCATTCCACGGCCTGCGCGGCGCTGCTGAGGTAATCGCCCAGCATGATGAACAGGGTGATGGCGTCCTGATAGTTGCCCTCGGTGCGCAGGGCGATGGCGCGGTTGTACAGCTGGCCCTGCAGGTTGTAGAGGCGGTCCTCGGCGTCGTGCAGGCCGAGGGAGGCCTCGTAGCCGTAGAGCGCGGTTTCGTAGTCCTTGTTGTTTTCAGCGTCGCGGGCGTGGCAGTACTGGTACTGCATGGGCGCGTCCTCAAACTCGCCCATGCGGTGGAAGGCTTCGGCAGCCTCGGCGAACAGGGCGGATTCCATCAGCACATGGGCGTGGCAGTACTGGTAGCGCTCCTCGCCGTACATAAAATGGCGCGAGGCGGCAAAGTAGGGCTCGGCTGCGCCGTACTGCCCCTGCTCGTAGAGCACAAGGCCGTGGGAATAGGCGGCATAGGTGGGGGCGGCGGCGTAATCGCCCAGCTTATCAAAGGCCTTGGCAGCCTCGGCAAATTCGCCGTCGGCAAACAGCTCGATGGCTTTGTTGTACGCGCGGCTGAAGTTCTGCGTGCAGGCGGTGAAGCTGAAAAGCAGCGTCACGCACAAAAGCAGCAGCGCCGCGCGGCGGGCAAAGGTCATGCGGTTCTCCTTTCGTCAGGGGTGAGAGAGAAAATCGCTGCGGACGATGGCGTACAGGTCCACGTCCACAAAGCGGCCCTTGTTGTAAATGCGCTGGCGCAGGGTGCCCTCGTGCTTCATGCCGGCGTGCGCCATCACATGGCCGCTGGCCGGGTTATCGCTTTCGTGCTGGGCTTCGATGCGGTTGAGGTACAGCTTCTGAAAGCCAAATTCCACAATGGCCTGCAGGGCCTCGCTCATGTAGCCCTGGTTCCAGTAGGCGCGGCTCAGGCTGTAGCCCACCTCGGCGGATCGGTTCTCCGTCTGCACCCACATAAAGCCGATGGTGCCAATCACCTTGCCGCTGTCGCGCAGCGCAATGGCAAAGGTGCCGGGCGCGGCGTTGCGGTACTGGCGCAGCAGATAACGGATGTACTCGCGGGTCTGGTGGATGGAGCGGTGCGCATCCCACAGCACGTGGCGCGCAACCTCGGGGTCCTTCGAGTATTCGTACATATCGGCCGCATCGCTCATGCGCACAGGGCGCAGGGTGAGGCGGGGCGTGAGCAGCGTGGGCAGGTGGGAAAACACCTCAAGATAGGTTTGCATCAGGCAAGGGCCATCCTTCACAGCAGAATTACGGGGAGCAGCCGGTTGGAAAAATTGTTACAAACGGGATGGGGGAAAGGGGCTGAATCGTTACTATAGCGGATGGATCAGCCGTGCAGCTTCTGCCACGCCATCAGAATGCCGATGATGGTCTTGGCGTCGCGGAATTCACCGCTCATCACGCGTGCCACCGCTTCCTTCAGAGGGATCTTGACGACGTGCAGGAATTCGTCTTCGTCCAGGTGATCCTCGTGCTGGCTCAGACCCGTGGCCATGTAAATGCCAAGCAGCTCGCGGCAGTAGCCGGGTGTGGGAATGGCGCTGGTGAGCAGCTCCACGTTCTCGGCGCGCAGGCCGGTTTCCTCTTCCAGCTCGCGCACGGCGGATTCGTAGGGATCGTCGCCGTAGGCTTCCAGCTTGCCGGCAGGAATCTCCAGCGTAATCTCGTCCACGGCCACGCGGTGCTGGCGCACCATGTAAATGTTCTCGTCGGCGTCGATGGCCACCATGGCTGCGCCGCCTTTATGGTTCACAATCTCGCGCGGAGCGGTGCGTCCGTCGGGCAGCTGCACCTGCATATGGCTGACATTGATGAGAATACCTTCAAATACGGTTTCTTCAGAAAGAGGAACCTCGCGCAGCTCCTGATCCAGATTCATAGCGGATCGCCTCCTAAAAAGGTTCATTCTATTATATATTCGCTATGGAGGCGGATTACCCTTGCTGAAAACGAAAAAGCTTGCAAGTGTTGCAAAAATATTTCGTTTTAGCGTTGAAAATGTGAAAAAACAAGGGTGATTTTCTTGACATTCCGTAACAAACACCGTACAATAAAAACTGGCCTACTTTATCCGTACAGGCCGGAAACGAAGCTGATTCCGTACAAGGAGGATTCATACATGATCAAGTATTCTGGCGGGTTCAAACGTGCGGCTGCCTTTGTGCTCAGCGTGCTGATGCTGCTGAGCCAGCTGGCGCTGCCCCTGACTGCGCTGGCGAGCGAGTACCTTGGCATGATGCCCAAGGTGACGCTGTACTACTTTGTGGACGGCGAGCCCAAGCATGTGAAGGGCGAGCCCGGCATGTACGGCGATACCATGCTGTACTGGCTGACCGTGCCGCAGGAAGCGTTTGAAGAGCCGATGGGCCTGGTGATTGACGAAGGTCAGCTCACCTGCGTTTCCAGCAACGGCGAAAATCTGGAGCCTGTGGATGCGCAGTCCGTCAGCGACATGCCCGCTACCGAGCTTCAGGTGTATTACAACAATCAGCTGACGGGCTCCTGCCCGCTGTATGTGTCCAGCATGCCCATGCCCGATCCCGAGGATGAGGAAGACAGCTGGGGCGATGATAACAACTGGGTCAATGAGGAGCAGCCCGAGCAGGGCGGCAGCAACCGTCCCAGCTGGGGCCGTCCGGACTGGGGCAATCAGGAAGAGGAAGAGGACACCCAGCCTGAGCAGCCCGAGTGGAACGAGCCCGAGCAGCCTGAGTGGAATGAACCGGAACAGCCCGAATGGAACGAGCCGGAGCAGTCCGAGCCTCAGCCTGCGCAGATTGTGATCAACTATGCCGATGCAAACGGCAACGTGCTTTTCCAGGAGAGCCAGACCCTTTACGAAGGCGAGCACACCATCAGCGCCAATGCCGAAGCCGTGCGCAGCTATGGCTACGAGCTGGAAGGCGGCAGCCGCGTGTCCGCCACCGTGCAGGTGTACGCCGATGGCAGCGCCTCGCGCAACCCCGTCACCTTCACCATCCGCGCTGTGAAGCAGGAAGAGGAGAAGGACGAAGGCACGCTGGTGCAGACCTATGAATGCGAAGGCCGCACCATCAAGGGCAACCTGCGCTTCCGCTCCAGCATGAGCACCTCCGGCGACCGCAACATCGCCTTCCAGAACATCCAGACCGGCACCATTGTGTGGGTGTACAGCCAGCTGCTCAACAAGAACGGCGAGGCCTGGTACAGCATCCGCTACAATGATGTGGACTGCTATGTGCGCGCCGACTGCCTGGAAGTGATTGACAGCAGCGAGCCTGCCAGCGCGGAGGTGAAATTCCACTACACCGACGAAAGCGGCAACGAGCTGTATCCCGCCTACACCGATACCTTTGAGGAAGGCACGCACGATGTGTCCCGCTACCGCTACGATGCGCCTGAAGGCTACGAGTACAGCTACGCTACGGCGGATTCCGTCACCGTGGACAAGAACGGCGCGAACCCCGAGTACGTGGCGTTCATCTACAAGGAAGTCAAGCCTGCCAGCGCGGAGGTGAAGTTCCACTACACCGACGAGAGCGGCAACGAGCTGTATCCCACCTATACGGATACGCTGGAGGAAGGCACGCACGATGTGTCCCGCTACCGCTACGATGCGCCTGAGGGTTATGAGTACAGCTATGCCACGGCGGATTCCGTCACCGTGGACAAGAACGGCGCGAACCCCGAGTACGTGGCGTTCATCTACAAGGAAGTCAAGCCTGCCAGCGCGGAAGTGAAGTTCTACTACACTGACGAAAGCGGCAACGAGCTGTATCCCACCTATACGGATACGCTGGAGGAAGGCACGCACGACGTGTCCCGCTACCGCTACGACGCGCCCGAAGGCTACGAGTACAGCTACGCTACGGCGGATTCCATCACCGTGGACAAGAATGGCGCGAACCCCGAGTATGTGGCGTTCATCTACAAGGAAGTCAAGCCTGCCAGCGTGGAGGTGAAGTTCCACTACACCGATGAGAGCGGCAACGAGCTGTATCCCACCTATACGGATACGCTGGAGGAAGGCACGCACGA
>JAQXJZ010000147.1 GCA_029009515.1 bacterium | reverse complement strand
CGCGCCAATCTGCACAGCCGTCGCACCGGCGAGCATCATCTCGATCACGTCTTCCGCCGTGGCCACGCCGCCCATGCCGATGACGGGAATGTTGACAGCGCGCGCCACCTGATACACCATGCGCAGAGCCACCGGGAAGATGGCCGGGCCGGAGAAGCCGCCCATGGTGTTGGCGATGACCGGCTTCTTTGTTTTGAGGTCGATGCGCATGCCCAGCATGGTATTGATCAGGCTCAGGCCGTCCGCGCCCGCATCCTCGCAGGCCTTCGCAACCGCCACGATGTCGGTGACATTGGGGCTGAGCTTGATGTAAACCGGCTTGGTGGTGACGGCCTTGACCGCCTTCGTGACCGCCGCAGCATTCTCCGGGCTGGTGCCGAAGGCCATGCCGCCGCCGTGAACATTGGGGCAGGACACATTGACCTCGATGATGCCCACCTGATCCTCCTTGTCGATCAGGCGGCAGCACTCCACGTACTCGTCGATGGAGAAGCCGGAGATGTTGGCGACGACCTTCTTGTGGAAGTACTTCTTCATCTCGGGCAGTTCATGCTCGATCACGTGGTGAATGCCGGGGTTCTGCAGGCCCACGGCGTTGATCATGCCGGCGGTGCACTCCGCGATGCGCGGGGTGGGATTGCCGAAGCGGGGCTCGAGCGTCGTACCCTTGAAGGAGAAGGAGCCGAGCATATTGATATCCCACAGCTCCGCAAATTCCTTGCCGAAGCCAAAGGTGCCGCTGGCGGGAATGAGGGGATTATCCAGCGTCCAGCCGGAGAGCGTCACTTTGGTATTTACCATATGATCTCCTCCTTCACCAGCACAGGGCCGTCCTTGCAGATGCGCTTGTTGCCGTACTTGGTCTTGCAGGAGCAGCCCATGCACACGCCAAAGCCGCAGGCCATGCGCTCCTCAAAGCTGAACTGGCCGGACAGGCCCTTTTCATCCAGCACCTTGTACACGGCCTTGAACATGGGTTCCGGGCCGCAGGTGTACACATAGTCGTAGCCGCTTTCCATGGCGGCGGTCACAAAGCCCTTCACGCCCATGCTGCCGTCCACGGTGGTCACAGTCACCTTCACGCCCAGCGCCTCAAACTCGTCCTTCCAGAACACTTCGCTGGCCGTATTGAAGCCCAGCACCACGGAGGGCTGCTTGCCCGCCGCGATCAGCGCCTTGCACAGGCCGTACATGGGCGGCACGCCCACGCCGCCGCCGATGAGCAGGGGCTGCCTGTCCTCGCCGGTCACGTCAAAGCCGTTTCCCAGGCCCACCAGCAGATCCAGCTCCGCGCCGGGCTCAAGGGCCGTCATGGCCTTGGTGCCGTGGCCGACCACCTTGTAGATCAGATCCAGCGTGCCGTTTTCCCCCACCTGACAGTCGCAGATGGAGATGGGACGGCGCAGATAGAAGCCGGGCAGCTGAATCTGCACAAACTGACCGGGTTTCGTTACGGCGCGCGTATCGCCCTGCAAACGCAGATGATACACGCTGTCCGTCAGCGCGCGCTGCGAAAGTACCTTAAAAATCATAAGTATCTCTCCTCCTCCGCGCGAAGCGCGGCATGCGGGTGCAGAGGCTCAGCCCCTGCCAGGCTCCAAGGGCAGCGCCCTTGGCGTCCCCCGTCCTTAAGAATCGATGGTGGAAATGGTCAGCGTGATCTCCTCCAGCACGTCCAGCAGCACGCGCACGGTGTCCAGCGCGGTGAACATGGTCACGTTGTTTTCCACGGCGCAGCGGCGCATCATGACGCCATCATGCTCATGGCTGAGGGCGGCGGCAGCGCGGGTATTGATGACGTAATTCACGTGGCCCTGACGCAGGGAGTCGAGGATTTCCTCGCTGCCCTCGCTGATCTTGCGGCGCACGCGGGTGCGGATGCCGTGCGCCTTGAGGAACTCAGCCGTGCCGCGGGTGGCCTCGATGTTGAAGCCGAGGTCGTAGAAGCGGCGCACCAGCGGCAGCACTTCTTCCTTGTCGCTGTCGGCAGTGGTGACGAAGATGGTGCCGTAGTTGGCCACGTTCATGCCGCTGGCCTGCATGGCCTTGTACAGCGCACGGTTGAGGCTCTGGTCGTAGCCGATGGCCTCGCCGGTGGACTTCATTTCAGGGCTGAGATAGGCGTCCATGCCGCGCAGCTTGGAGAAGCTGAAAGCCGGGACCTTGACGTAGTACTTCTTCTTTTCGGGCGCAACCACATCCGTGATGCCCTGCTCGCGCAGGCTGTGACCCAGCATGACCTTGGTGGCGATATCCGCCAGAGGCACGCCGGTGGCCTTGGACAGGAAGGGCACCGTGCGGGAGGAACGGGGATTGACCTCGATGACAAAGACGTTGTCGTCCTTATCCACGATGAACTGGATGTTGTACAGGCCCACAATGCCGATGCCAAGACCCAGACGCACGGTGTAATCGATGATGGTCTGGCGCGCCTTTTCGCTCACGGAGAAGGTGGGATAGACGCTGATGGAGTCGCCGGAGTGAACGCCGGTGCGCTCGACATGCTCCATGATGCCGGGGATGTACACGTTCTCGCCGTCGCACACCGCGTCGGTTTCCAGCTCCTTGCCGGTGATGTAGTGGTCCACCAGCACGGGCTGATCCTCGCTGACGAGCACGGCGGTCTTGAGATAGTGGCGCAGCGCTTCTTCATCCGGCACGATCTGCATAGCGCGGCCGCCCAGCACGTAGCTGGGGCGAACCAGCACGGGGTAGCCGATCCGCTTGGCCACGCGCACGCCGGCCTCGATATCGGTCACAGCCTCGCCGTTGGGCTGGGGAATGCCCAGCTCGGTCATCACCTTTTCAAAAGCGTCGCGGTTTTCGGCGCGGGTGATGGCTTCCACGTCCGTACCCACAATCTTCACGCCCATGTTGTACAGGCGCTCCGCCAGGTTGATGGCGGTCTGGCCGCCCAGGCTTACCACCACGCCCTCGGGATTTTCGAGGGTGACGATGTTCATCACGTCCTCCACGGTGAGGGGCTCGAAGTAGAGCTTGTCGGAGGTGGTGTAGTCGGTGGAGACGGTTTCGGGGTTGTTATTGATGATGATGGCCTCGTAGCCCATGCGGCGGATGGTCCAGATGGCGTGCACGGTGGAGTAGTCAAACTCCACGCCCTGACCGATGCGAATGGGGCCGGAGCCCAGCACAATGATCTTTTTGCGGTCGGTGACAACGGACTCGTTCTCGCCCTCATAGCTGGAGTACAGGTAGGGCACGTAGCTGTCGTACTCGGCGGCGCAGGTATCGATGGTCTTGTACACGGGCATCACGCCGTTTTCCTTGCGCAGCCAGAACACTTCCTGCTCCGTCATGCCCCACACCTGGCCGATGTAGCGGTCGCCGAAGCCCATGCGCTTGACCTTGCGCAGGGTCTCGATATCGCGCGGGTTGGCCTTGAGCACTTCCTCCATCTCCACGATGTTGTGGATCTTGTCGAGGAAGAAGGTATCGATCTTGGTGCGGTCGTAGATCAGGCCTACGTCCACACGGTTGCGGATGAGCTGGGCGATGGCATACAGGCGGTCGTCCGTGCCTTCGCGGATGTAATCCAGCATCTCGTCAATGCTCATGTGGTCGAAGCGCGGGTTGTAGATATGGCACACGCCGGTCTCCAGCGAGCGCACGGCCTTGAGGAAGCTCTCCTCCATCGTGCGGCCGATGGACATGACCTCGCCGGTCGCCTTCATCTGGGTGGACAGCTTGTTGGATGCGCCCTCGAGCTTGTCGAAGGGGAAGCGCGCCATCTTGGTGACCACATAGTCCAGCGAGGGCTCAAAGCTGGCGGGCACATTGCCCAGATTGATCTCCTCCAGATGCATGCCCAGCGCCACCTTGGCTGTCACGCGGGCGATGGGGAAGCCGCTGGCCTTGGAGGCCAGTGCGGAGGAGCGGGACACGCGGGGGTTGATCTCGATGAGGTAGTACTGGAAGGAGTACGGATCCAGCGCAAACTGCACGTTGCAGCCGCCGGCAATCTTGAGCGCGCGGATGATCTTGAGCGCGCTGTCGCGCAGCATGTTGTATTCCTTCAGGGTGAGGGTCTGAGCGGGCGCGACCACGATGGAGTCGCCGGTGTGGATACCCACGGGGTCCACGTTTTCCATGGAGCAGATGGCGATGGCGGTGTCGTTGCAGTCGCGCATCACCTCAAATTCGATCTCCTTGTAGCCCTTGATGCTCTTTTCCACCAGCACCTGATGCACGGGGGACAGCTTAAGCGCGTTCTTGAGCAGGTCTTCCATCTCTTCGCGGTTGTCGGCAAAGCCGCCGCCGGTGCCGCCCAGCGTGAACGCAGGACGCAGCACCACAGGATAGCCGATCTCCTCCGCCGCCTTGAAGCCCTCCTCCATGGAGGTGGCGATCAGGGAGGGCAGCACGGGCTCGCCCAGCTCCTCGCACAGTTCCTTGAACTTTTCGCGGTCCTCGGCCTTGTCGATGCTCCCAAAGCTGGTGCCCAGGATTTCCACCTGGCACTCATCCAGCACGCCCTTGCGCTTGAGCTGCATGGCCAGGTTCAAACCCGTCTGACCGCCCAGGCCGGGCAGGATGGCGTCCGGGCGCTCGTAGCGCAGGATTTTGGCCAGATACTCCAGCGTCAGGGGTTCCATATAGACCTTGTCGGCGATGTCGGTATCAGTCATGATGGTGGCGGGGTTGGAGTTGACCAGGATCACCTCGTAGCCTTCCTCGCGCAGGGCCAGGCAGGCCTGGGTGCCGGCATAGTCAAACTCAGCCGCCTGGCCGATGACGATGGGGCCGGAACCGATGACCAGAATGCGGTGGATATCAGTACGCTTTGGCATTTTTCTTTTCCTCCTCCATCATCGCAATGAACTTGCCGAAGAGCTTGCCGCCGTCGTGGGGCTGGTACTGCACGCTGAACAGCCTGGCCGTCTCGTGCGCCACGCCCTCGATGGTGTTGTCCAGCAGATTGCGGTGGGTCACCTTCAGGCCGGTGCCTTCCAGCGAGGCCTCGTCCACCACATGCTGATGGTTCTGGCTGGTCATCTCCAGCGCGCCGGTCTCCAGCACGCGCACAGGCTGATTGCCGCCGTTGTGGCCCACCTTGAGGCGGCGTGTCTTGCCGCCGCAGGCCATGCACACAATCTGATGGCCCATGCCCACGCCGAAGATGGGCAGCTTGCCGCGCAGCTCGCGCACGGTATCCACCACCGCGCCGGCATAGGCGGGGCTGCCGGTGCCGTTGGGCAAAAGCAGGCCATCCGGCTTGAAGCCGAGGATGGTTTCGGCAGAGGTGTCGTAGGGAACGATGGTCACGTTGCAGCCCAGCTGGTTGAGCTCGCGGATGAGGCTGAGGCGGATGCCGGTGTCGATGGCCACCACGCTGTAGCGCGGATTGGGCGTGCGGGCGTACCACTTCTTTTTGCAGCTGACACGCTGGATGAGGTCGGTGGGCGCTTCATAGGCGCGGATGCGCGCAAGCGCTTCTTCCTTTTCCACGTCCACATCGCAGATCAGCGCGCGCTGGCTGCCTTCGCTGCGCAGCACGCGGCAGATTTCGCGGGTGTCCACGCCTTCCAGACCGGGAATGCCGTTTTCCTCCAGCAGTTCAGCCAGCGTCTTGGTATAGCGGAAGTTGGAGGGAGAATCGCAATATTCGCGAACCACCAGGCCACCCAGCATGGGGGTGCGGCTTTCATGGTCCTCATCGTTGATGCCATAGCTGCCGATGAGGGGGTAGGTCATCATCAGGATGCGGGCGGTGTAGCCGGGATCGGTCACCAGCTCCTGATAGCCCACCATGGAGGTGTTGAACACCATTTCATACAGCGCCTCGTTCATGGAGCCAAAACCGGTGCCGACGTACTCATTGCCGTTTTCCAGCACCAGCTTGCGCTGCTTTTTCATTTCTGCCATACTGCTTCGCCTCCTACTGAAGTATAGATGCAATCGCCCTGAACCTGCCAGCCTTCAAAAGGCGTGGCATGGCCCATGCTCACGAAGGTATCGGGGTTGATGGTGTACTGCGCGTCCAGATCGAACACGGAGAAGTCATCCGGATTTTCCGGCAGGCCGAAGCGCTTGCGCGGGTTATCCGTCATGGCCCTGAGGATCACATCCAGCGGCACCTTGCCGGTCTTGACCAGCCTGGTATACAGCACCGCAAACGCCGTTTCCAGACCCACCACGCCCATCAGGCTCTTTTCCAGCCCGCGGCTCTTTTCCTCCGCGCTGTGGGGCGCATGGTCGGTGGCGATGATGTCGATGGTGCCGTCCAGCAAGCCTTCCACCAGCGCGTCGCGGTCCTGCGCCGAGCGGATGGGCGGATTCATCTTGAAGCGGCCGTCCTCCTGAAGCTCCATGTCGCACATGGTCAGGTAGTGCGGGCCGGTTTCGCAGGTCACGTCGAGGCCCTCCGCCTTGGCCTTGCGGATGAGATCCACCGTCTCTTTGGTGGACACATGGCACACGTGGTAGCGGCAGCCGGTTTCGCGCACCAGCTGGAGATCGCGCTCCACCTGCTTCCATTCGCTGGCGCTGGAGATGCCGCGATGGCCGTGCGCCTTTGCGTACTCGCCGTCGTGGATGTAGCCGTTGAACAAGAGGCTTTCGTCCTCGCAGTGGGCCACGATCATGCCGCCCACGGCCTTCACGCGCTTCATGGCCTCGCGCATGGTGTCGTCGTCCTGCACGCCCTTGCCGTCATCGGAGAAACCTGCCACATAAGGAGCCATGGAGGCAAAATCGCACAGTTCGCCGCGGCCCTTCTGGCCCATGGTGATGCAGCCGTATGGCATCACCCACACCTCGGCGTCGCGCTCGATGATGTCCAGCTGCTCCTGCAGGTGCTCCATGGTATCAGGCGCAGGATTCAGGTTGGGCATGGCGCACACGGCGGTGTAGCCGCCCCTTGCCGCAGCCTTTGTGCCGCTGGCAATGGTTTCCTTATAAAAAAATCCCGGCTCCCGAAGATGCACATGAACATCAACAAGACCCGGTGTGACAAGAAAGGAATAATGAGACACGTCCGCCGAAGAAACAGCGGAAACAGCAAGAACGCCGTCAGGAGAAATGGAAACATTTTTCCTGCTGAGCTTTCCCTGCTGGAATACCAACGCATTGTTGAGCAGCACTGGCCGAGCTCCCCCTT
This sequence comes from bacterium, assembly GCA_029009515.1. Classification (GTDB taxonomy): domain Bacteria; phylum Bacillota; class Clostridia; order Christensenellales; family Aristaeellaceae; genus Limiplasma. Next base: position 33,567 of record JAQXJZ010000147.1, on the reverse strand, counting down.
CCGTATTTACTCAATCATTTATTCTACACGAAGCGTGCTTTTCTGTCAAGAGGCGGAACCCATCGCTGGTTCCGTCGTCGGGCAGACCCAGATAGGCGCGCACGCCGTTCTGGATGATGCAGCGGCAGGGGACCTCGTTTATCATATCGCGCACTTCATCGCGCGTCGCCCACAGATAGCCGGCGTTTTCGCCCTTCTGCAGGGTGATGCTTTGCTTGTCGCAATCCGTTTTGCACAGAAAGCCGCGGTACACGCCGTGCCTTCTGTGGCTGATTTCCTCATACAGCGGAATGAGGGTTTCGGCGTGCACGCCGGTTTCTTCAAACAGCTCGCGCCTTGCGGCTTCTTCCGGCGTTTCGCCTTTCAGCGCCGCACCGCCGGAGGTGGCCTCATATACGCCGGGCCAGGTGTCCTTGTTGGGATCGCGCAGCATGAGCAGGAAGGTGCCATCTGCATGCTCCACCAGGATGCCTACCACCAGAGAATACACCCCGTCCGGGATCGGCTCGCCGCGCACCAGCGTGCCATCCACGCGGCATCCACTCACATCATAGGCGTCCCAAAGTTCCATGCTTCATCCTCCAACCAAAAAGGCAGTGCAGGGGATTTGCGGTTCTCCTGCACTGCTGAAAGTTTTATTTGTCGTACATCAGCCCGCCGTCGGCCACATGCTTGAGATGCTCGCCGTAGGGGGACTTGCCGTAGCGCTGGGCGGATTCCAGCAGTTTTTCCTTGTCGATCCAGCCCTTCTTGTAGCCGATCTCCTCCAGTGCCGCAATCTTCACGCTCTGGCGCTTTTCCACCATCTGCACAAAGTTGGCGGCCTCAATGAGGCTGTCCATGGTGCCAGTATCCAGCCACGCAAAGCCGCGGCCCATCACCTTGGCGCGCAGGCTGCCTTCCTTGAGATACATGTCGTTGAGCGTGGTGATTTCCAGCTCGCCGCGGGCGCTGGGCTTCACCTCATGCGCCTTCTTGCTCACGCCTGCCGGATAGAAGTACAATCCGGTGATGCAGTAGTTGCTCTTGGGCTTCGCGGGCTTTTCCTCCACGGAAAGCACCTTGCCGTCCGCGTCAAACTCCACAATGCCGAAGCGCTCGGGATCGTTGACGTGATAGCCAAAGATGGTGGCCAGGCCGTTTTCGGCATTCTGGGCCGCCTCGCGCAGCATGGCGGTGAAGCCGTTGCCGTAGAAGATGTTATCGCCCAGCACCATGGCGCAGGCATCCTCGCCGATGAACGCCTCGCCAATCAGGAAGGCCTGGGCCAGTCCATCCGGAGAGGGCTGCACGGCATAGCTCAGGCTGATGCCGAACTGGCTGCCGTCGCCCAGCAGCTCGCGGAAGCGGGGCGTATCGGTGGGCGTGGAGATGATCAGAATTTCCCGGATGCCTGCCAGCATCAGCGCGGACAGGGGGTAGTAGATCATGGGCTTATCATAAATGGGCAGAAGCTGCTTGCTGGTCACCATGGTCAGCGGGTACAGACGGGTACCAGCGCCGCCGGCCAGAATAATGCCTTTCATCAGGAAAACGCTCCTTTCCTATGGGGACTGTCTCAAAACTTGCTGCATCCATTATACCCGCTTTCGCCGATAAAGTAAAGGCGGGTTATTTGTGATACCTTTCGCCCGCGTTGATCTTGGCCGCGCGGAACAGCTGCTCCAGCAGCATCACGCGTGCCAGCTGATGCGGGAAGGTCATTTTGCTCATGCTCATGCGCTCGTTGGCTCTCTTCAGCACATCCGGATGCAATCCCAGCGAACCGCCGATGAGAAACGTGACATGGCTCTTGCCCTGGGTGAACAGGTCGCTCATCTTGCGCGCCAGCTCCGTGCTTTCGTACTGCCTGCCGTCGATGCACATGGCGATCACGTGATCCTGCGGGCCGATCTTTTGCAGAATTTTTTCGCCCTCGCGCTTCATGACGGCCTCGTTGAGCTTGTCCGACGGCTGGGCGGGTTCCGGCTCGTCCGGCAGTTCGATCACCGTGACGGGCATAATGCGCTTGAGCCTTTTTACGTATTCATCCGCCGCGTCGGCAAAATATTTCTCGCGCAGCTTGCCCACGCAAATGACGGTAACGGCCATCAGCGCACCTCCTCAAACAGCGTGGCGTCCACGCGGATATCGCGGAACAGGCGGCCGAAATAATCGGCGTTTCCTTCGGGCAGATACAGCGTGGTCAGCTCGTCATGCTCGCTGACGGAGGCCACCGCGTGCACGTTGCCGCGCGCATCGCGCAGCTTCATGCCGGCATAGGGGCGCACATCATCGCCAGCCTCCATCCACAAAAGCGCAATGCCGCGCTCGCCCAACTCCAGCACTTCGTCCAACAGCCGAAGCTTCATCTTTCGTCCTCCTCATTCCACCATGAACATGCAGCTGGTCTGATAGCGCGCCGCCACATGCAGCGTCACATCCTGCCCCACCTCTGCGCCTGCGCGGCTGAGCGCCTCGTGCGTGGTGCGATAGGCCAAATCAGGCGTGTTGTTTTCGCTGCTCAAATGCCCCAGCAGCAGATGACGCGTACCGCTCTGCGCCAGCGTCAGCGCCGCCTCAGCGCCGCTTTCGTTGCTCAGGTGACCCTTGCGCCCCAGAATACGCTGTTTCAGGTGTGTGGGATAATGGGGGTTGCGCCTGAGCATATCGGGATCGTGATTGCTTTCCAGAAGCACCACTTCCGCGCCCGTCACCGCATCGCGGACGTTGTCGGCAAAGTAGCCCAGGTCGGTGGTCACGGCCACGCTGGTTCTGGGCGTATAGATGCGGTAGCCCACGGGATCATTGGCGTCGTGCGGGATGGAAAACGGCATGATCTCCAGATCATTCAGAAAAAAGCTCTCGCCCGCCGTGATGGCGATGCGGTGGTGCAGCGGCACATCGCCCAGCGCGTTTTCCATGCCCATCCACGTGCCTTCCGTTGCGTAGATGGGCACATGCAGCCTGCGCGACAAAATGCCCGCGCCTTTCACATGGTCGCTGTGCTCGTGGGTGATGAGAATGGCCTGCACGCCGCAGGGGTCCAGCCCGGCGGCGCTCATGGCGTCCAGCGTCTGCTTGCCGCTCATGCCGCAGTCGATGAGGATCGCCCCGCGATCGGTGGAAAGATACACAGCGTTTCCGCTGGAACCGCTGAAAAGCGTACAAAACTGAGTCAAGGCAGTTGGCTCCTTTCGTCCCACATGCGGGACCGCCCTATTGTACCATTTTTCGACGTTTTGGGAAAGAGCGGTTTTACAGCCGTCCGCCATTGCATATCCTGTTTGTACTCCCCCGCAACTCCCCGGAAAGCAAGGAGGCCGGTCATGACGCTGAGCGAGCTGCGCACCAAAGAGGTGATCGACGTACACGACGGCAGGCGGCTGGGCCGCGTGATGGACATCGAATTCGACCCTTGCGACAGCCGCGTGACCGCGCTGGTCACGCCTGCCGACACCAGCTTTCTGCAAAGCCTGCGCGGCGAAAAATGCGGCCTGGTCATCCCGTGGGAAAACATCCGCCGCATCGGCGATGACGTGATTCTGGTATCCACCTGCAACGTGCACGGCCAGCGCATGCCCGCATGGGATGAAAACTGCTGAAAAACAAAGCAGCAGCCCGTTTTTCGTATTGCAAACAACCTTCTTTTCCTGCTATAATAAACCAAGTTTTCCACATGTGTTTGCCAAGGAGGATACGCTGATGCGCTGCCAATACTGCGGTTGTCTGGACAGCAAGGTGATCGATTCCCGCCCCACGGAGGAAGGCAGCTCCATTCGCCGCCGCCGCGAATGCCTGCGCTGCGGCCGCCGCTTTACCACCTATGAAAAGATCGAAACCTCACCCATCATGGTGATCAAAAAGGACATGCGCCGCGAGCCCTTCAACGGCGACAAAATCAAAAAGGGCCTTCTGCTTGCCTGTCAGAAGCGCCCCGTGAGCATCAACGACATCGACGCGCTCGTCGAGAAGGTCGAAAAGGTCGTCCAGTCCGTCGGCGACGCCGAGATCGACTCCCGCCGGATCGGCGAAGTCGTGATGGACGAGCTCAAGCGCCTCGACGAAGTGGCCTACGTGCGCTTCGCCTCCGTCTACCGCCAGTTCACCGACGTCAGCAGCTTCATGGACGAGCTCAACAAGCTCGTGATGGAGGGAAAGGCGAAGAGGGACGGGGAGTGACGGGGGCCTCCGGCGGCCAAGGGCGCTGCCCTTGGATCCCGCTTAAGGGGCTAAGCCCCTTAAGAATCCTATATTTTGAGGCCGCCAGATGGCGGCCTCAAGTCTGTTGCATTCTACTCCACCTCAATTATTTTTTTCATTTCATCAGCAATCTGTTGAACGTCTTTGTCATCTGTATTGATAACATAATCTCCTGCATGTGGCGGTAAATGTAGAAAGAAAAATGAACATTCATTTCTGTTATCCGTTGCGTTTCAGCATCCAGAAGTGGTTCTGTCCATCCTTGGAATCTTTCACATCGCAATGCAGTTCCAACGTCTTTCCGGCATTGCGCAGCATCAGCAAGTTGAGCAGGCAGTTCACCAAAGCATATGGATTCTCTTTTGCCTTATTCAGCTCCATGCGCAATTCATACGAGCCGTCCTTCAGGCTGGAAAACTCATCAAAGAATTCCCGCATCTGTTGCCAGCCATGCTTTTCATACCACGGATCATACGTCCCTTCCAGCCGTTTCTGTTTTTCCGCCAGCCATTCGTCCGCCGCGTCCGCTTCCCCTATTTCGTCCAATGCATGTTCCACGCAAGATATGACACGCTCATATTCCTCTTCACCAATGCCGAATTCCTCGACAGCATCGTACGAGCGCACCATCCGCCTGATTTCTTCCTTCACCTCTACAATCTTTTGCTGCATTTGCGTCATTTCAGTCCGATATGACTTTTGCAGCAATCGGAGGGATTTTAGTTTTTCCTTTTGCTGGGCAATCTTTTGCTCGAATGCCTCCCAGATCGCCTCGTGATCCTGCTTAAGCAGTTCTTTGATCTCTGCGATGGTAAAATCCGCACTTTGCAGATTTCGAATTTTGACAAAATCCGTCGCCTGCTCTTCATCATAGAAACGATATCCAGAGTACGGATCGACCCGCACTGGTTTGAGCAGATCCACCTGATCATAGTACCGCAATGTCTGTGGATTGCATCCGCACAAATTGGCAAATTGCCTGATCGTCATATCATACGCCTCCTTTCGGATACATTGAACCATTACAGTATACTGTAAGGTCAATACCCCATGAGCAAAAAGTTGTAAAGCGTATGATGCTCCCCCAGCCACTCAGCTACTGCGTTTTCATCATTGGAGCCGATCACTTCCGTTGCGATCTGTTTCAGTTCGCCACAGGTGTTGGCTGTGGCGTAGGATTCGTCAGCCCGTTTTCGATGAGTTCGTTGAGCGTTCGGTTGGTGTATTCGGAGGTATGTTCGCTTCTCAACAGCAGCGTGCCATCCAGATCGGACACATAAAGCGTGCTCATGCCTTTTCCTCCGCAAGGATTTCTTCCAGAGTGGCAGGCTCATACGCCGCCAGCGCGGGATGATCTGTCAGCGCGCGCAGAATGCGCCAGCCTTCCTCCTTGCCCTTGGCCGGATGAAAGCCGAAGTCCATGTACAGCTTGCAGGCCAGCCATGTGGTGGTTTGCGTGTGCAGGATGGCGCGGGTGTGGCCGTGCTGCTTCATCAGCTGCAGGGCTTTGGCGATCAGCGGACGCGCCAGCTTGCGGCCCTGATCCTCGCGCCGCACAGCCACCCAGTGCAGCTGCGCCAGCTCCGGCGGCAGGTCGCCGCTGGGATCGTAATACGCGGTGGCCGTCGCCACCTTCTCGCCCTGCTCATTTTCAACGAACAGCATGCGCTCTGTCAGGCCATCCTCTGCGTGAACGTAATAATCTGTCCACGCTTTCACGCCCTCGTCAAAGCTGTCAAACTCCTTGGCGGATTTTTCAATGGCAATCCACGCATCGCGGTCGCCCGGCTGATAAAACGCAAAGCGATAGCCGACCGGCAGCGGAAAATCCGGAATGTTTTCCAGATCGTCGCGCTCAAAAAACAAATCAATATAGCGGATGCGGCTGTCGTGATTGTCGAACTGCATCACAGTTCCAGCACCTCCAGGTCATCGGGCACGTTGAGATCGCCGGTGTAAAACTGCACGCCCTCCTCGGTGTACAGCTTTTTGCGCTGGTCAATGTGCTTGTCCTCGGTGTGCCACAGCACCAGATGCGGAATGCCCAGCTGCTGCGCCAGCTCGCAGGCTTCCTTCACCGTGCTGTGATGTTTCTCATACGGCTTGAAGCGGTCGCGGTCGCCATAGAGGCAGAACGCCTCGCACAGCAGCCACTTCGCGCCCTGCACGTATTTCTCACACAGCGGATTGTACGGCTCATCGCCCAGGCAGCACAGCTTTTGGCCGTCCTCCAGCGTGAGGGTGAAGCCAAACTGCTGCATCTTGGTGGACTGGATATCAAAGAAAGTCACATCGCGGCCGGCCATCTCCACCGTCTGGCCATCGCTCACATCATGGAACAGAATGCGCTGGCCAATCTGGCTCCACATCTTCTTCTGAAGCGTCAGCTGCGCCATCTGCACAAGGCCCTCGCCCACATGCGGATGGCACCAGATGTGCAGATCGCCCTCGTACTTGTCCGCATTCATGCGCGTGGCCACCAGACGGATGACCCACACCGCCCCCAGCAGATGATCGCTGTGCGCATGCGTGAGAATGAGATGATGCACCTGCTCCCACGCAATGTGCGCATCCTCCAGCTGGCGCAGAATGCCGTTGCCGCCGCCGGCATCGCACAGAATGAGCCCATCTGTCCCATCAACCGCAAAACAGGTATTGTAACAGCGCGTAACCGCCGCATTGCCCGTGCCCAAAACAATCAAACGATCCATTTTCTTATCCCTCCTGCCCCACATCTTACCATAGCAAAAGCCCCAAGGCAATAAACCTTGGGGCTTTCAGTACAGTTGTCGTCTCCCCTTTCGGCCATTTCATGGCCGAAACACACGGGATTGTTAAGGGCGAAGCCCTTAACCGGGTGCAGGGCCGCGCCCTGCCTTCCCCTTACTTGATCAGACCCATCGTGGTGCGGACCTGGCCGAACACATCGATGAAGTCGTCCTTGAAGCCGAGGGGGAAGATGATCTCCAGGCCGTAGAGCATGTGATCGATGCTCACGTACTGGATGCGGCCGCCCAGTTCCACGCCGGAAGAGGTGGTGGCGGAGTAGTTGGCATACACGCCGGTGGAGCCCATCATGTGACGGGTGGCGGTGTAGCTGGGCTTCCAGGAGGTGTAATCCGAGCTGTAGAGCGTATCCAGGCGCTGGGTGACGTGGCTTTCCAGATCGCGCTGGCTGTAGGTGCCGCTGATGGGCTCGGCAGAAATGGTGATGACGCACTGCTGGCCGTCGCGGATCTGGCTGGCGGGCTCGGCCAGAATGAACATGTACGGCTGGCTTTCGTCCACAGCCCAGTTGACGGGGCCTTCAAAGGTGACGCCCACGGTGCTGGCGATGTAGGTGGAATAGGTAAACTTGAGCTCCGGACGCGGGGTGGGCGTGGGCATATCCACAGGATTGAGCGGGATGGGGGTGCTGCCCGCGTAGGGATACACCGTGCCTTCCGGCTGCACAGCCGTCAGCGCATCGTCATACTCAGGATCGATGTAGCCTTCCTCGCTGAGGATGTCGCTCTCCGTCCATTCCTGCGTGTCCACATCATAGGGATTGGCCGAGAAGATGCTCTGGCTGCCGGCAGGCGCCTGCGCCTGCGGATTGCTGTTATTGGCAGCGGGAGCAGGCGGATTGGTGGGCACGAACGGCGCGGGCGTGGACGTGGGGCCGATGGCCTGCGTGATGTCCGGGAAATCCTCGGGCGATTCCTTGGCGGTGCAGGAGCTGAGCAGCACCAGCGCCATAAGCAGACACACAACCAGTTTCCAATTGCGTTTCATGTCATTTCCCTCCGATGGCGGTCAAAACCGCAGGGCTTGCGGCACGGGCCGCATCCAGTATCACAGAATCAAACGAATCGAAGCTGGATTTTCTTCGTTTCTTCATGATATTGTAACACTTTTGGAAGAAAGCGTCAACCTTCCGGCGCATTTTCCAAGGCGTCATATTCCGCGTGATACAGGCGGCGATCCAGCGACCAAATCTTTTCCGAGAACACGCCGGGCTTGAGCTTGCCAATGGCGGTCTGCATCTCGTTCATGCGGGCGTCCAGCAGATCCACCCAGTGCAGCACTTCCGCCTCAGGGAACATGGGCTTGCGCGGGCTGCCGAACTCGGCCTCGCCGTGATGGCTGAGCATCATGTGCTGCAGAAGCACCACAGGCTCGCCGGAAATGCCCAGGTCGTTGGCCGCCTCCTGAATGCGGGTCACGCCCAGCACCAGATGGCCAAGCAGCAGGCCTTCCTTGCTGTAATCGCGCACCACGCCCATGGGGTCGGAGTCCATCTCCTCGGTCTTGCACAGGTCGTGCAGGATGACGCCGGCGTAGAGCAGATCGCTGTTGAGCCAGGGGTACACGTCCAGAATGACCTTGGCGGTCTTGAGCATGCCGGTGGTGTGGTGCAGAAGGCCGCTGCGCTCCGCATGGTGAATGCGCTGCGCCGCCGGATAATACCGGAGCTTCTCGTCAAACCGGCGCAGCATTTCCTGCGTGATTTTGCGGATGGGCTCGCTCTTGAACCCGGCAATCACTTCCTCAATCTGCCCAAGCATCGCTTCGGGCGTTTCCGGCGCGCACGGCGTGAGCAGCGAAACATCCACATCGTCCGATTCCACCATCCCGCGGATGCGCTCCACGCGCAGCTGCAGACGGCCGTTGTACTCCAGCGTGCCGCCGCGCACCTTGACGATGCTGCCCGGCACAGGCGGCTGCACATTGCCGTCCCACACCTTGGCGTTCACCTCGCCCGTTCGGTCCGCCAGATTCAGATCCAGATACTTCGCGCCGTTGCCGCCCGTGCGCTGATCGGACGACCTTACCAGCAAAAACCCTTCAAACCGCTGATCCCTGACCAGCTCGCAAACTTTCTGTTGATTCAAAGTACGATACCTCCAAAGACGCAGGGGCTCTGCCCCTGCACCCTGCTTAAGGGCTATGCCCTTAAGAATCCCATCACCGCACTGCGTGCGGAAAGAAATTCTATATGATTGCCGCTTTCGCAGCATGTTTAAAAACGAAAAACTGGTTCATTCCCTTGGCCGCATGAAATGCGGCCAATACACGGGATTCCAAAGGGTGAAACCCTTTGGCGGGTGCAGGGCAGCGCCCTGCCGTCCCCCTGCCGTCCTTACCCCTCCATGTACATGGCAACCTTCGTGCCCGGAAGGTTGGTGTAGCGGGCAAATTCGGCCTGCCATTCGACGTTGACGGTGCCGACGGGGCCGTTGCGCTGTTTGGCGATGATCACTTCGCCCTCGTTGTCGTCGGGCTTGGGGCCATCTTCAGAACCGGCGCTGGCGTAGTAGCCTTCGCGGTGGAGGAAGATGACCACGTCGGCGTCCTGCTCGATGCTGCCCGAGTCGCGCAGGTCACTGAGCATGGGGCGCTTATCGGTACGGGACGCATTGGCGCGGCTGAGCTGCGCGCAGGCGAGGACGGGAATTCTCAGCTCCAGGGCGATGGCCTTGAGCTGGCGGCTGATTTCGGCCACTTCCAACTGGCGGTTTTCCACGCGCTTGTCGGTGCCCATCAGGCCGAGGTAGTCGATGATGATCAGATCCAGGCCCTGCTCCATCATCAGCCTGCGGCAGCGGCTGCGCAGCTGCGAAGGCGTGAGGCTGGGCGTGTCGTCGATATAGATGCGGCTGAGCGACAGATCGTTGACCGTATCGCCGATTTTGACCCACTCGTCATCGGTGAGCATGCCGCTGCGCACGCGCTGCATGTTGATGTTGGAGGCCGAGCACAGCATGCGCAGGCCGATCTGCTCGCACGGCATTTCCAGCGAGAAGATGGCCACGCAGCGCTTGGCCTGCACCGCAGCAAACAGCGCCACGCCCAGCGCCATGGAGGTTTTGCCCATGGCCGGGCGCGCGCCCACCAGCACCAGCTCGCCGCCGTGCAGGCCGGTGAGCATGCGGTCGAGGTCGTACAGGCCGGTGGGCACGCCGCCCAGGCGGCCCTTCAATCGGCTGAGTTCCTCAATCTGGTCAAAGGTGCCCATGAGCACGCTGTTGATGGGGCGCAGGCTGTCGCTTCCGCCGCGCTTCATGACGATGTCAAAGATGAGGCGCTCGGCGTTGTGCAGCACGTCCTGCAGGGGATCGGACTGCTGATAGCATTGCTGCTGGATCTCCTGGCTGGCGGTGATGAGCCTGCGCAGCGTGGATTTTTCCAGCACAATGTCGATATAGGTGCGGGTGTTGGCCGTGGTGGGCACAAAGCGCACCGCCTGCAAAAGATACGCCGCGCCGCCCACGCTGTCCAGCGTGCCGCGCTTGGTCAGCTCGTTGCCCACCGTCATCAGGTCGATGGGATTGCCGGCAATGTGCAGCGCGCGCATGGCCTCGAAGATCTCCTTATGCTCGGCGGAATAGAAATCCGTGGGCATGAGGGTTTCAAAGGCGAGGGTGGCCGCGCCGGTATCCTGCAAGACTGCACCGAGTACGGAGCGCTCCGCGTCAATGCTGCTGGGCGGCAGCACGGACATGACCTGCTCGTTGAATCCGCTTTCCATGCGGCTCCCCTCCTTCGTCTGATGAAATGCTTACTTGGTCAGCGCTTCCACATGCAGCTTCATGGTGGCCTTCACGCCGGTGTACAGGCCCACGGCAATCTCGTAATCGCCCACCTGGCTCACCTTGTCGCAGGTGATCTTGCGCTTGTCCACTTCCACGCCATGCTGCTCCTTGAGCGCATCCGCGATCTCCTGACCGGTGATGCTGCCGTACAGACGGCCCTGGCCGCCGCACTTGACCTTGAGGGTAACCACCTTGCCCTTGAGCTCGCCGGCCACCTTCTCAGCGGCGTCGTGGCGTTCCTTCTCCAGACGGGCTTCGTTGGCGCGCTTGCGCTCAATTTCCTTCACAGCGCCGGGCGTGGCTTCCATGGCCCACTTGCGGGGGAAGAGGAAGTTGCGGGCGTAGCCGTCGGACACGTTGACGATATCGTCCTTCTTACCATTGATGGCCTTGACGTCGCACAGCAGGATGACTTTCATGTTTGTTGCCTCCTTAAAATTGCTTTATGGATTCTCCGGTTTCCCGGAGTGGTTGGAACGGAAATGAAGAAACTGATCCATCACGCCAATGATAAACAGCGCAAACGGCGCAGCCACATAGGCCAGGGCGGCAAGGGCGCCGCAGGCTGTTTTGCGGTCGGGATCATTGCGGCAGAAGACGTGGATCATCACCGCCGCGCCGATGAGGGTGAATACCTGCTCCACCAGCGCAAAGCACAGCTGACCAACGGTCTGCGCATAGGTGCCGGGCGTGCCCAGCAGCATCAGCGCAGCCACGGCCAGCACGGCCATCAGCTGACGCGTGCGCGGCGGCAGCGTGAGCAGACGGAAACCGGGCGGAACCGCCACCGTGGTTTTGCGCTCGCTGGGCGTAATGGTCTGCACCACCAGCACCGCGCCGCGAAAGCGCAGAACGCGCAGGTGCGTAAACACGCCCACCAGCAGACAGGCCTGCACAAACATACCTGCCAGCTGACTGTACAGCATGGTTTCCAGCGTCAGGCGCAGGGACATGAGCATCTGCTGCTTGTGCGCCGCGCCCATGGCCAGCCCGAGCAGGCCATCGCTCTGCTGATATCCTTCAGGCATGCGCACCAGCCCGGAGGAAGCCGCCTGCAGCAGAATCTGCTCGGCGCGTTTATGCTGGCCGATGAAATCAACCGTCAGCGCTGAAATGCTTTTCCACAAAGGGCCGCCCAGCACATACGTAGCGCTGCACACCACTGCGGTCAGCGCCAGCGCCACAGCGCCCACATACCACAGCATGCCGTCCATGCCGGCGGATTTTTGGGCCGGCAGCGTCTTGCGCAGCAGCAGCGGCAGCGCAGGAATGAGCAGCAGGCTCACCGCATACAGCGGATCATATCCTGCCAGCAGCGAGGACGCCGTGGGAACGCACGCGGCGATGTACGCCGCAGGCTCCTGCTTCTGCCCCACCAGCGGACAGATGAGCAGCGGAAGCGCCAGCGCCAGCACCACGCACAGGGGCGGCAGAAGCATCATGACGGCGCACAGCACGATCAGTCCAATGGACAGCGCCTTCCATTCCGCGCGCCCGGGCTTGAGAACCACCTGCTGCAAATCCGCCGCCTCCCTCCTGCCTGCAGAGTACCTTTCATTATACTGGACAGAAGGCGGCAAAGTCAACCATCCCGCTGGTATAGGAAAAGGGCTGCCGCAATTTGCGGCAGCCCCGAAAACATTTGTTTTCAGCAGATCTTACTTGCCCATGAAGGCGTTCAGCTGGGCCTGAGCCTCAGCCAGCACTTCGTTCAGACCGACGGCCTCGAGTTCGGCCTTCAGCTCGGGAACGACCACGGCGGGATCAGAGGTACCAGTCTGCATTTCGTAGATGTACTGCTCCCACACGTTCTTCATCGCCAGGCACTGATCGGCCACGGGGGTGATGTCGAAGGTGAAGCCCAGGGTGGAGGACACAACGGCCTCGGCGCTGTAGCGCTCAACCAGCTCGGTCCACTGATGGGGATTGGCGGGAACGGACTCGAAAGCGGAAGCTTCGACCGGGCCCAGAGCGTAGGAGCCCTGAGTGTAAGCGGCCAGAGACATGTTGGTGTTGCCCAGGTCAGTGCGCTTCACGATGCCGGGCTCGACCACTTCGTAGTGCTTGCCTTCGATGCCGTAACGGGCGATGGTGCGGTACTCTTCGTCGGAGTTCATCAGGTTGACCAGCTTGACAGCCTCAACGGGATGCTCGGAGTAGCTGCTCACAGCGGTCACGGAGCCGAGCAGACCGTCGGTGGTCAGATAGGGACCGTCGTAACGGGAGATGAAGCAAGCCTTCTGCTTGGCGTTGGCCCAAACAGTCTCAGCGCCGAACCAGCCCTGACCGGACTGCACAACGCCAGCGATGGAGCGGGGCATGGACTCGGTGACGGCGGCGTCAGCATTGATGTAGCCCTTCTCGTACCAGTCATGCAGCACTTCCAGCACATGGTAGAACTTGGGGATGTCCAGAGCGGACTTCACGGTCAGTTCTTCCTCGGTGCCCTTCTCTTCCCAATCCAGGCCCAGCCAGTATTCCATGGAAATCCAGTCAGCCAGACCGTTCATCCAACTGGTCACGCCGCCCTTGTTCACCTTCAGCGGCACTTCGCCGGGATGCAGTTCCACGTACTTGGCCATGTATTCGCCCATCTCTTCGAAGCCGATGTGCTTGGCTTCGTAGCTGGTGGGATCCAGACCGAGCTCGTCAACGAAGAAGTCGGTGTCCAGAATCCAGAACACTTCGATACCGTAGTCCTTGACATGAGGCACGCCGTAGATGGCATCGCCCTGCTTCACGCCGGCCCAGATGTTATCGGGCATCAGCTTCATCATGTCCTGGCCATACTCCTCCAGCAGGGGAGCGATGTCCATCCACATGCCGTTGGCCAGGTTGGTGGCGTAGTCGTTGTACCAGCCGCAGGTGAAGGCAAGGTCGAAGTACTCGCCGCTCTGGGTGGCCAGCATGATCTGGTCAGCGGTCATCCACTTGAATTCGCAGGTCACGCCGATCTTCTCAGCGCTGATCTCGTTCAGCTTGGCCTCAACTTCGGGCCAATCGATGGGAGCGTCGCCAGTGGTGAACCACCACCAGGTCAGCTTGACGGGTTCTTCGGCTACGGCGAAGCTGGTCATGGAGATCAGCATCATGGCAGCCAGCAGGAAAGCAAGCAGTTTCTTCATACAAGATACCTCCGTTTTTATTTTTTGCAAACGGCCCGGATGCACCGGCCGCTTAAGCCATGGTTAACCCTTCACCGCGCCGACCGTGAGGCCGGAGATGTAATACTTCTGGAAGAAGGGGTAGGAGAACATGATGGGCACAACGGCGATGACGACGATGGCCATACGCATGGTTTCGCTGGGCACATCCTGAGAATCCGCGCCGATGTTGCCGGCGTTGTTGAGCAGGAACTGGATCTTTTCTTCAATGCTTACCAGCACGTACTGCAGCGGGAACAGATCCGCACGGTTGGCGGAGATGTAGATGCTGGCCAGGTACCACTCGTTCCAGTACGCAAAGGTCAGGAACAGGGCGATGGTGGCAATGGCGGGCAGACAGATGGGCAGCACCAGCTGCACGAAGATGCGCAGCTGACTGGCGCCGTCGATCTTGCCGGATTCAATCATCTCATCGGGCACGGTGGTGGTGAAGAACGTGCGCATGATGATGGTGTAGAAGCTGGAGCACGCCAGCGGCAGGATCAGAATCCAGTAGGTATCCTTCAGGTTCAGGATCTGGGTGTTGACCACGTAGGACGAAAGCACGCCGCCGTGGAACAGCATGGGAATGAAGATGTAATAGGTGAAGAATCTGCGGAACTTGTAGGTCTTGCGGCTCAGCGCATAGCCCATGGTGGAGGTCAGGATGACGCCCAGACAGGTGCCCACAATCGTGATGCCGATGGAGTTGAGGAAGGAGCGGCCCACGATGTCCTTCATGTTCCACACATACTTGTAGGAGGATACGGACAGTTCACGGGGGAAGAAACTGTAGCCGTACTGGCCGATGGAGGCTTCCGACGTGAAGGAAATGATGATGACGAACAGCACAGGCAGCACGCACACCAGCGCCAGCAGGATGAACAGCGCCGAATACAGCACGTTGGAGGCGGGCTTGATGCGGTTGAAACGCAGCATGCCGTCGCTCACGTTGGAGGCATTTTTCTTTTCATCCAGCGCGTTGTATTCATCCGCAGCTTTTTTCTTGAACAATGCCATCGTTGTGTCCTCCTTTCATCAGAAGAATGCGTTCTCGTTATCCACCTTGCGCACGATGGCGTTGGCCGTCACCAGCGTCAGACAGCCCAGCGCAGACTGCAGGAAGCCCGCAGCGGAGGCGTAGCCGTAGGTGGGGATGGTGGAGTTGAACAGGGAGTTGTACACGTACACATCCAGCGTCACATAAGCGCTGTAGAGGGACGTGGAGTTGCGGGTGGTCTTGTAGAACAGGCCGAAATCGGAGTTGAAGATGCGGCCGACGGCCATGATGAACATGATGATGATGACGGGCTTGAGCAGCGGCAGCGTGATGTACTTGGTCTGCTGGTGCTTGCTGGCGCCGTCGATGACCGCCGCTTCATACAGCGATCCGTCAATGCCCTGAATGGAGGCCATGTAGACGATCATGTTGTAGCCCACGCCCTTCCACACATTCAGGAATGTGAGGATGAACGGCCAGTAGTTGATGGCGTCCTTCTGGTACCATTTCATGGGGCTGAAGCCCAGGTTGATCAGGATGTTGTTGATCAGGCCTTCCTTGGTGGCCAGGAAAGCGTATACGAAGTAGCCAACCACAACCCAGCTGAGAAAGTGAGGCAGGAAGATGGCCGTCTGGCACACCTTGGCCAGCTTCTTGGAGTACAGGTGGGAGATGAGCACCGCCAGGGTTACGGGAATCACAATGCCCAGGGTGATGAACACGATGTTGTAGCAGATCGTGTTGCGGAACATGGCGATGGTGGTTTTGGTGTTGGAGGAGAACAGGAACTTGAAGTTGTCCAGTCCGCACCAGGGGCTGTTGTGGATGAGGCTCCACAGGAAGCCCTTGCCCGGCCTCACCTTGTACTTCTTAAAGGCGATCAGGATACCGAACATCGGTATATAGCTGAACAGCAGATACCAGATGGTGGTGGGAAGGGACAGCAGCAGAAGCTGCAGATCGTCCAGTGTCGCCCAGCGCTTTTTCCTTTTGACAGGAATGTTGGGTTTGGCAGCTTGATTCATACCTACGCCTCCCGGTTGTTCTGCTTACAAGCTTTCCGCCAAACGAAACAGGGAACAAACGCTCCTCATCTCTGCAGAAAGCGCATTTGTATGCATGATTCACAATTTAATAACTGAATTATATCATCAAATCCACAGCTTGTAAAGGTCAAAACAAAAACACTTAATTTGCGAACTAGTTTTTGAAATGTTTTACAGTCTTACAGCACAGCAGCGGCATGCATTTTCATGCATGCCGCTGAATGGTTTTTCACTTTTGCAGCCATACGCCGTCGTATACGAAGGCAGCCGGGCCGGTCATGTACACATGGTTGTCCTGTTCGTTCCATTCAATCTGCAGCTTGCCGCCGGGCAAAGTCACTTCACAGCTGCGTTCACAGCGTCCGGTGAGGGCGCAGGCCACCGCCACGGCGCACGCGCCGGTGCCGCAGGCCAGCGTTTCTCCGGTGCCGCGCTCCCACACGCGCATGCGGGCATGGGTGCGGTCGATGATCTGCACAAACTCGATGTTCGCCTTCCTGGGAAAGCTGGCGTCGCATTCCATCACAGGGCCGTCGGTGGTGACGGGCGCGGTATCGGGATCCTCCACAAACACCACGGCATGGGGATTGCCCATATTCACCAGCACCGCCTCATACGCGTTTCCGTTGGCCGTGAGCGGATGGTGCAGCACCGGGCAGCCCGCAGACGTGCTGGGGATCTTTTCGCCGTCCAGTTCCGGCACGCCCATGTCCACGCGCACGCTCTCGGTGGTGCCGTCGGGCGCGAGATTGAGGTGCATCACCTTGATCTGCCCGCCCGATTCGATGGTGAACTCGGTTTTGTCGGTCAGGCCGCGGTCGTGGCAGTACTTGGCCACGCAGCGGATGCCGTTGCCGCACATCTCGCTGTAGCTGCCGTCGTTGTTGTACATCTGCATGCAGAAGTCGGCCTTCTCGCTGGGCAGGATCATGATCAGCCCATCCGCGCCGCAGCCGAAGTGCTGGCGGCTCATCTTTACCGCCATGGCCGCAGGATCCTCCACATGTTCCTCAAAGCCGTTGACGTACACGTAGTCGTTGCCGATGCCTTCCATTTTGGTAAAGCGCATCCGTCCGCCTCCTTACACGGTCATGGCGGCCACGGCGCTGCCCACCAGATTGGCTTCGTCGGTGTTCATCACGCGGCAGTGATAGCCGCGGGTGCGCTGGGTGTACTGGATGAGGTGGCTCATGATCTTCTGGCGGAAGATGTCGTTCTTCATGAAGGTGGTGCCTTCAATGGCCACGCACACGGGTTTGAGGGGATCGGTGCCGGCGCCGGTCTCGCGCATGATGGAGGTGAGCACCATCACGGCCATCATGGCCGCGCGCTCGATGAGGGCGTCCACCAGCTGGTACACGGTCTGGGCGTCCTCGCCTTCGGGGGCCAGATCATGCAGCTTGCCGGGCTTGGCAGGCGCAGCCTGATACTTGCTGATATCCACAGCGCTGATGCCGAGCGGGCCGGCCTGAACCTTCGCGGTCAGCTCGGGGCTGAAGCAGCCGTGCGCGGCGGCGCTTTCCATCAGGCAGTCCATCAGCGGGCCCTGATACTCGCCGCTCATGGTCTTTTCCAGCAGGTTGCGCTCAGGGTCCTGAGCGCGGCCGCGCAGCAGCACATCCGCCTCGGTGTGGAAGAAGGCATTGAACGCGCCGGCTTCCATGTTGATCACGCTGCTGCCGGGCTTGCCGCTGATGGCGTCGGCCTTGAGAATCTTTTCATTATATTCGGAGTAGCAGCAGTTGAAGCCGGTACCCAGAATCATGCCGATGTAGCCGCTGTAGTGGCTGGCGGAATGCTCGGCCAGCGCGCCCAGCAGGGCGGCCACGGTATCGTTGAGGATGACCACCTGATGGTCGTGCTTCGCGCCCAGCTTTTCCAGCGCCTTCTTCAGGCCCTCGCCCACCAGCGCGCCCTCGATGCCGGGCACGTCCACTTCCTTATCCAGGTAGAGGATCTCGCCGTCCAGGCTGGGCAGGATGCGGCACGGGAAGGAGAAGCAGAAGCCGATGCGGTCGCTCTTGTCGGCCACGGGCAGCACAGCCTTGGCCAGCTCCTCAAAGAACTGGTCGGGCGTAATGGGGCCGGGCTTGCCGGGCACGGGCTGCTTGTAGTGCTCGAGGATTTCGGGTTTTTCACCGGGCTTGATGCGCAGGAGGGACACGCGCAGGTTGGTGCCGCCCGCGTCCATCACGATGACGTCGCGGCTGTCCTCGGGCAGCGCATCCACGGTGAGGTAGGCAGGCAGCATGGGCAGGCTGCTCTCCTCGCCCTTCATGCCTTTTTTCATATGGTCAATAAACGCTTCTTCCACGGGCTTCATTTCGTCCCAGGTCTGGATAAAGCCAATCTCTTTCAAAAATTCCGGTACGCTCTTCATAAGGCAAACACTCCTTCAGGAAATGCTGTTGGATATATCAATCAAATATGATACATCTTTCCACTCCATCTTGCAAGCGTTTTAGCTATGCCTATATTTGCTTTGCGCTTGTGGACTTTTCCGGAGGGCGTATGTTATACTTGGTAATTGAATGACATTTTATGCTGAAAGGTAGATTGTTATGTCCAGACGCAACCGTTTCTGCATCCTGTGGGCTGCGCTCACGCTGATGCTGCTGCTTTGCAGCGTTTCCGCCCTGGCGGAGATCGTGTCCCTGCCCATTGACGACAGCTGTGGCCCCGTGCCGGACGACGCCTTCTATCTGGATGAGGTCACCTACGAGGATCCCAGCATCAAAGTTAGCATCGAAACCTACCCGTGGGAAAAGACCGTGTGCTACGTAGCGCGCGTGAAGGTGGCGGATGCCAGCCAGCTGCGCAGCGCCTCCGCCTACGGCTTCACCCGCAAGCAGATTGCCTCCGTCAAGGACATGGCGCGGCGCATGAACGCCGTCATCGCCATCAACGGCGATTACTGCTACTACCAGCTCAGCACCGTGGGCAGCTATCTGATCCGTCAGGGCGTGCAGTATTCCGACCGCCTGTCCGAAGGCCGCGATATGCTCATGATTGACAAAAACGGCGATTTCACCATTCTGCAGGACGTGACCTATGAAAAGCTGAACGCTTTTGATATGGCGTCCGTGGTGAACACCTTCAGCTTCGGCCCCGGCCTGATCGTGGACGGCCAGCCGCTGGATCCTTCCTACAAGGCCATGTTCAACGGCTCTCTGGAGCGCCACCAGCGCGCGGCCATCGCCCAGGTGAAGAAGGGCGAGCTGGAATACGTGCTGGCCGTGAGCGAAGGCGACCGCGAATCCAAGGACGGCGGCCTCACCCTGCATGAGTGGGCGGCCTTCCTGTCCACCCTGGGCGTGGAAAACGCCTACAATCTGGACGGCGGCAACTCCACGGCCATCATCTTCCACGGCGAAAAGATCAACGCCGTCAAAAACAAGCACCACCGCAAACTCAGCGATATCATCTATTTTGCCAGCGCCTATCAGGAGTGATGTGAACCATGCTGACCTATGAACTGGCCGTTTTGCTCATCTGCATTCTGGGCGCTGCCATCACGCTGTTTGCCGCTGTGAAAAGCAAGCTGGGCGTGCGCTCCGGCGCAATCCTGTGCATCTGCGCGCTGACGTGCTGCACCGTGTGCGCGCGCGGCTTCTACATTCTGGTGTGTGATCTCACCGGCCCCGGCTTCTTCGGCGATGTGTTTCCGCTGGAGCCGTACTTTTACGCCTTCGGCGGCGGCGTGCTGGGCTATGTGCTGGCGCTGTGGCTGACTGCGCTGCTCTCCCGCCGCACCCTGTGTGAAACAAGTGCCGTTTTCGTTCCCACAGGGCTGATCATCGCCGCGGTGCTGCGCATGGCTGAGGCGCTGTCCGACTTCGGCTGGGGCGACATGGTGGAATGGTCCCTCCTCGAGCGCTACCCCTTTGCCATCCAGAACATGTACGGCGAGTGGTGCGCAGCCGTGTTCAATCTGGAAGCGCTGGCTGCGCTGGGCGTGATGGCGCTGGTGCTGCGCCGCCGCGATCATGCGCTGGGTCTGGCGCTGATCTGGTGGGCCGCCGCTCAGATCTTCTGCGAAAGCCTGCGCATCGAATCCATCCAGTGGGGCTTTGTGCGCGTGCAGCAGCTGCTGAGCGCCATCATCATCGCCGTGGTGATGATCCTCCACTGCCGCCGCGCCGGAAAGAAGCAGCTGCTCCATTCGTGGATTGGCTTCGTTCTGTGCGTAGGGCTGGTGATCTTTCTCGAATACGCCATCGACAAAATGCCCTGGCCCACGTTCCTCAACTACATTGCCATGGCCGCCGTGGTGGGCTGGATGGGCCTGTGCGCCCAGCGTCTGCTGATGGCAAAGAAGGTGGCCGCATGAAAAAAGCCCTCCTGCTGCTTCTGGTGCTCCTTATGCCGCTGTGCGCGCTGGGCGAAGGGCTGGGGCTGGATGCGGATCTCTCCGCCGAGGTGCTGGACTTTGACGCAGCCGGCATTCAGGTGACGGATGCGCAGGCGCTTGCCGCGCTGATCGACCAGATGCCCAACCTGCGCGAGGTGCGCATGTACGATTCCCAGCTGTCCCGCAAGGACATGGAATGGCTGTTTGATACCTATCCGGACGTGTTCTTCGGCTGGACGATCCGCTTTTCCATTCACACCGTGCGCACGGACGCCACCGCCTTTTCCACCCTGCACTACAGCCAGCTGACCAACAAGCGCGATTCCTACCACAAGTCCGACGAGCTGAGCGTGCTGCGGATGTGCACAAAGCTCAGGGCGCTGGACATGGGTCACAACAAGCTGACCGACCTGAGCTTCCTGGAAGGACTCAAGGAGCTGCGCGTGCTCATCCTGTGCCCCAACTACGCTGTGACGGATCTCACGCCCGTGGCCTCCCTGCCCCATCTGGAGTATCTGGAGGTGTTCAGCACCAACACGAAGGACGTGAGCGCGCTGGCCAATCTGAAAAACCTGCGCGATCTCAACCTGGCCTGCAGCGACAGGCTCAAGGACATTTCGCCGCTGTATGAGCTGTCGAATCTGGAGCGCTTCTGGTGCGGCAAAACGCCCGTGCCCAAGGAGCAGCAGGCCATGATGGAACAGACCCATCCCGGCTGCGCCTTCGACTGGGTCAACCTGCCCACCCGCGGCGGCTGGCGCGAACATCCGCGCTATGACGTGATCGTGGAGATGTTCAAGCGCGGCGAGTATATTCCATTTGAATAAGGCAAAACTGCTGCAGATGCATTCTGCAGCAGTTTTTTTGTTGATTTACGCCCCGGTATCGCTCTTGGGCTGGCTTACCTGCGGCGCGGAACCGCCCGCGATGCTGCTGCCGATGCTGAGCACCTGTGCCTGCAGCTCGGAAAAGCTCACCTCGCCCGCCTTGAGCTGCTCGTACAACTTGGAGATTTTCATCACGTCGTCCTCCTCGTCCGTCACATGCACGGACGTAATGGCCTTGTCGATCATCTCCACGCGCTCGGTCACCATTTCCTCCAGCCGGTCGGTCAATCCGCCCTGATACTGCGCGTCATACGAAATGCCCACCAGCGCGATGCTGCCGGCCACCACGGCCTCAGCGCTGTCCAGCTCGGACAGGCGGGCCACTTCCTCGCTCACCTGCGCCGATACGCGCTGCGCATCCTCCACGGAGTTCACGCCCGTGCTGGTCATCATGTCCATGCCGCCGGTCATGTCAGGCGACATGCTCACGGTGGGGCCGTCGGTGGTCATGGGCGGAGTGGTGGGCGCCTGCGTGGCCGGGCTTGTGCTGGCCGTGGGCGCATTTGTGGTCAGGGGACTCGCGTCCGGCATGACATCGGCATTGCTGGCGCAGCCGGTGAACAGTGCCAGACCCATTGCAGAAACCGCCAGAAGAATCCATGTTCGTTTCAATGCTGTTCGCCTCCTCGCGCCTATTGTGCACCGCGCTGCGTGAGGCTATCGGAGGGAATAAAAACCGGATCGTCCAAATGCGGATGCTCCGGTTTTTCTTTCATTTTTCAGTTCTGACCGCCGCTGCGGTCCATGGCGCGGATGCGCCCGCAGATGAGCGTGCACACGTCGCCGGCCATCTGGCGCAGCCTTGGCATGGTGAGCCACGCCAGCTTCTGTTCAAATCTTCCTGAGATGGCGCTGATCAAAAACGGAGATCCTACCAGCGCCTGCTCCATCTGCTCAAACAGGCCGTATTCCATGGCGTCGGTATAAATGCGCGACGCGCGGATGACGCCGCCTTCGGCCATCAGCTGCACCTCCACGCCGCCCCAGGGGAAGCGCTCGGCCACGCTGAAGGTGTACGCCGGGGCTTTGGGAAAAATCCACTCCCGGTCGCAGAAATGCTGGGTGAGTTTTTCGATGGAAATGGTGTGCAGCATGCGCTCGTCCAGCATGGACGGCTCCTGGCCGAACATCCGGGCAAAGGACCAGTAGATGGCCTCCTGCAGGCTTTCCACCGTGATGGCCGGGTTCAGATCGCCCAGATTGACCGCAGGCACCTGCGGCGCGCGGTAGTTGCGCGGCACGCGGCCTTCCTCCACCGTCAGGGTCTGGGTCATGCTGCCAAGCGCCGCATTGACCGTGAGCACCGCCTGATGCATGGCCGCCGAGCCGCTCTTATAAAAGGTATTGGTGCAGAAGCGGCTGCCGCTCACGCCCAGATCCTGCCGCCCGATGGCCTGCGCCTGAATGCCCAGCGCGCCCGCTGCCATGCCAATCAGCGTGAGCTGGCGCGGGATATCCAGCTCTCCCTTGGGCAGCAGGATGGTGGCATTCACGCAGCCTTCGTCCTGATACACCGCGCCGCCGCCGCTCAGCCGCCTTGCGATGAGCCCGCCGGACATGGTGAACGTGTCCACCGGCAGCTCATACCACGGATTCTGACCGCGGCCCAGCACCACGCTTCTGCGGTTCTGCCACAGATACAGGATGGCTGTTTCCTCGGGCAGCGTATCCATCAGATGCTTTTCAATTGCCAGATTGCGGTAGGGATCGCAGCCCCGCGCAATCAGGCAGGCAGTGCGTCGAATCATTCTTCAGCAGTCTCTCCTTGTTCCTCTTCTTCATCGGGCAAAAGCTCAAAGGGCAGGGCGGATACCACGCCGCGGATGAGCCTGCCGCCGCATTCCACGCTCAGGCGGCTGCCCGCATCCTGATAGGGCGCCTCCACCAGCGCCAGCGCGGCATACGACCCAACGCCGGGGCAATAGCCCGCGCTGGTCACGGTGCCCACCTGTTTATCGCGCTTGACCACGTCCATGCCGGGCTGCGCGCCCTCTTCTTCCAGTTTCAGGCCAATCATCACGCGCCTGGGTTCGCCGGCCGCCACCAGCGCCTCACGGCCGATGAAGCCGGGGCGATGGAGATGCACATGGCGGCGCAGACGGGTTTCCAGGGGATTGACGGTGTCATCCAGCTCACGGCCGTAGGCGGGCATGCCCACCTCCAGCATCAGCGTGTTCATCACGTCCAGATCGCCCAATACAACGCCGTTTTGCAACAGGGTATCCACCATGTCCTGCGTCTTGTCCGCGGCGGTCACCACCCAGTAGCCGGGCGTGCCCAGACGCGAGAAGCAGCAGGCCATGCAGCCCTGGCCCAGGATGTGGTTTTCCGTGGCCAGTTCGCCATCGTCCGGCACCTTTTCCAGGTAGGAAGAAGCCCCGGGGCCGATGAGCAAAAGCAGCCTCGCCCACTCCTTCAGATCCACCGCCTTCACATCGCCGAACATCTGGCGCTGAATATGGCGCATGATCTTTTCGCGGTTGGACTCGGTGATGATCAGCCAGTACACATCCTCTTCGGGATGCAGCACCTGCACGGCGTCCATGGTGCCGCCCTGCATGTTGAGCATGGGGCTGAAGCGTTCGCATCCCACAGGAATGGAGCGCACGTCGCCGCAAAGGAGCATGGCAATCATCTTTCCGGCGTTGCTGCCGGAAAGACGGATCATTCCTTTATTTTTCATTTCAATCAGCGCGGCGCCTTTGCGCGCGGCCTGATATGCGGTGAGGAACGCCTCGTGCATGGTTCACGCCTCCGCTCTCTTTGATGATAGCCAAAACAGCGCGAAGAATAGGCAAACGGCCTCATTTCGCGCCCGTATGATATTGCAGAAGTTCTTTGCGTGCAGAATTCTTCCTTAGTATACGATAGACGGAGATAAATGTCAAATGCCTTCCGGCAGGCCTTTTCCGAACGGGTAATAAAACATTAAGAAAAAATGTTCGTCTTTTCGCTTTACAAATGTCGAAAAGTGGTGTAAGATAGTCCAGCAACCTGATTCCCAAATCAATGGATTGATTTTTAGGAGGAAAACGTATCATGAAAAAGATTACCAGCCTTCTTCTTGTTCTGTGCATGGTTCTGGGCCTGATGGGCTCCGCCAGCGCTGTGTCCGCTGCTGACATCAAGATCGGCATGATCTGCATCGGCGACGAGAACGAAGGTTATTCTGCCAACCACATCAACGGCCTGCTCCGCGCCATGGAAGCCCTGGGCATCGCCAAGGAACAGGTCACCTTCAAGTACAACACCCCCGAAACCGAAGCCGCTCAGGAAGCCGCCTATGACCTGGCTGAAGCCGGCTGCAACATCATCTTCGCCAACTCCTTCGGTCATGAGTCCCACGTGGCCATGGTCGCCTCCGAGTATCCCGAAATCGAGTTCTGCCACGCCACCGGCACCAGCGCCATGAACGCTGGCATGGAGAACTTCCACAACTACTTCGCTGCCATCTACGAAGCCCGCTATGTGAGCGGCATCGTGGCCGGCATGAAGCTCAACGAGATGATCGAATCCGGCAAGATCACCGCTGACACCGCCAAGATCGGCTATGTTGGCGCTTTCCCCTTCGCCGAGGTTATCTCCGGCTTCACCTCCTTCTTCCTGGGCGCCCGCAGCGTTTGCCCCTCCGCCACCATGGAAGTGCGCTACACCAACTCCTGGGGCGACATGGCTCTGGAAAAGGAAACTGCTGAAGCTCTGATCGCCAATGGCTGCGTGCTCATCTCCCAGCATGCTGACACCACCGGCGCTCCCACTGCCTGCGAAGCCGCTGGCGTGCCCTGCGTTGGCTACAACATCTCCATGATCCCCGCCTCTCCCACCCAGGCTCTGACCTCTTCCTACGTCAACTGGGCTGCCTACTATCAGTTCGCTCTGGAGAACGTGCTGGCTGGCACCACCTTCCCCGCTGACTGGTCCGCCGGTTATGTGGATGGCGCCGTGGCCATCACCGAGCTCAACCCCGCTTCCGTTCCCGCCGGCACCGCTGAGAAGGTTGCCGAGGCTGAGGCTGCCCTGAAGGCCGGCACCCTGAAGGTGTTCGACGTTTCCACCTTCACCGCTCCCGCTGGCGCTGGCTACACCGTGGACGCCGAAGGTCACCTGACCTCCGCTTTCGCCACCGACACCAACGGCGACTGGACCCCCGACGCCAACGAAGTGGTGATCGACGGCTACTTCAGCGAGTCCAGCGTGCAGTCCGCTCCCTACTTCGCCATCATCATCGACGGCATCACCGCTGTGGTGGAATAATTCCAACAATCATTTCGCCCTGCTGCCTCAAGGGCAGCAGGGCGTTCTGTCGTTAAATGGAGGAACTATGGAATCCAACATCATGATCGAAATGCGCGGCATTACCAAGCACTTCGGCTCTGTTGTCGCCAATGAGAATGTGGACCTGACCGTTCGCCGCGGCGAGATCCTCTCGGTGCTGGGCGAAAACGGTAGCGGCAAAACATCGCTGATGAACATGCTGGCCGGCATCTATTTCCCCGATGCGGGTCACATCTACATCGAAGGCAAGGAAGTCATCATCCGTTCGCCCAAGGATGCGTTTGACCTGGGCATTGGCATGATTCACCAGCATTTCAAGCTGGTGGATGTGCTCACCGCCGCCGAAAACATCATCCTTGGCCTGCCCGGCAAGATGAAGCTGGACATGAAGCAGGTGAAGGCGGATGTGACCAAGCTGCTGGACAAGTACGGCTTTGAGCTGAATCTGGACAGCAAGATCTACGAGATGAGCGTTTCGCAGAAGCAGACGGTGGAAATCGTCAAGATGCTCTACCGCGGCGCGCACATCCTCATCCTGGACGAGCCCACCGCCGTGCTCACTCCCCAGGAGACGGACAAGCTGTTCCAGGTGCTGCGCAACATGCGCGCCCACGGCCACTCCATCATCATCATCACCCACAAGCTTAACGAGGTGCTCAGCCTGAGCGACCGCGTTTCCGTGCTTCGCAAGGGCGAGTACGTGGGCACCGTGGACACCTGCGACGCCACCGAGATGAGCCTGACCGAAATGATGGTGGGCGAGAAAGTGGTGCTGGACATCGAGCGTCCCGAGCCCGTCAACCCCGTGATGAAGCTGCACATGGACGATGTGACCGTGTACAACCGTGAAGGCCGCGAGGTGCTCTCCCATGCCGATTTCAAGGCTTATACAGGCGAAATTCTGGGCATTGCGGGCATCGCGGGCAGCGGCCAGAAGGAGCTGCTGGAGGCCATCGCCGGCCTGCAGCCCCACATGACCGGCAAAATTCACTACCGCAACCGCAAGGGTCACATCAAGGAGCTCACCGAGATGAGCGCGCAGGAGATCCGCGAGATCGGCATCCGCCTGGCGTTCGTACCCGAGGATCGCCTGGGCATGGGTCTGGTGGCCTCCATGGGCATGACCGACAACATGATGCTGCGTTCCTACCGCAAGGGTCACGGCCTGTTCAGCCGCCGCAAGGAGCCGCATGATCTGGCCGAGCGCATCAAGCAGGATCTGGGCGTTGTGACGCCCTCCGTGGACTGGCCCGTGGGCCGCATGAGCGGCGGCAACGTGCAGAAGGTGCTGGTGGGCCGCGAGATCGCCTCCTCCCCGCAGGTGCTGATGGTGGCCTATCCCGTGCGCGGTCTGGACATCAACTCCTCCTACCAGATCTACGGCCTGCTCAACGAGCAGAAGAAGCAGGGCTCCTGCGTCATCTGCGTGGGCGAGGACCTGGACGTGCTGCTGGCGCTGTGCGACCGCATTCTGGTTCTGGCCGACGGCCGCATTACCGGCGTGGTGGACGCCCGCACCGTAACCAAAGAAGAGGTTGGCCTGCTGATGACCAGCCATGAAGCCAAGGAGGTGCAGGCATGAGCACTCCCGTGAAAGAACCCCTGTTCCACGTTGTCAAGCGCGATAACGTGGGCTTTGGCCGTGGCCTGCTGGTGCGCATGGCTGCCATTGTGCTGGCGCTGCTTGTGTGCGCCGTCATCATCGTGCTTCTGACCGGCATGAACCCCCTGAGCGTGTATGCTGCTCTGTGGGATGGCGCCGTTGGCACCAAGCGCCGCATGTGGATCACCTTCCGCGACGCGGCCGTGCTGCTGTGCATCGGCTTTGCCGTGCTGCCCGCTTTCCGCATGCGCTTCTGGAACACCGGCGCCGAAGGCCAGGTGCTGATGGGCGCTGCCGCCACCGCTGCCGTGATGATCTACGGCGTGAACCTGCCTTCCTGGCTGCTCTACACGCTCTGCCCACTGGCCGGTATTGCTGCCGGCATGCTCTGGGGCGTGATTCCCGCGTTCTTCAAGGCGCACTGGAACACCAACGAAACGCTGTTCACCCTCATGCTCAACTACATCGCTACCCAGCTGGTGGCGTTCTGCATCATCTTCTGGGAGACCCCTCCCGGATCCAACTCCGTTGGTCTGATCAACTCCAAGGGCAAGATTGGCTGGCTGCCCAGCATTGACCGCTACGGCTGCCAGCTGCCCATCTTCATCGTGCTGGCGCTGGCTGTGCTGCTGTTTGTCTACATGCGCTACACCAAGCAGGGTTACGAAGTGAGCGTTGTGGGCGAAAGCGAAAACACCGCCCACTATGCCGGCATCAACGTCAAGCGCGTCATCATCCGCACCATGGCCATCTGCGGCGGTATTGCCGGTATTGCCGGTTACCTGCTGGCCAGCGGCGTGAGCCACACCATCTCCACCGGTCTGGTGGGCGGCCGCGGCTTTACGGCCATCACCGTGGCGTGGCTGGGCAAGCTGGATCCCTTTGCCATGATGATTGTGGCGCTGGGTCTGGTGTTCATGCAGAAGGGCTCCATCGAGATTGCCTCCCAGTTCAACCTGAACGAAAATGCCAGCGAAATCATCACCGGCATTCTGCTGTTCTTCATCCTGGGCTGCGAGTTCTTCATCAACTACCGTCTGGAATTCCGCAAGCATGAAAAGGAGGCTGTGAAGGCATGAACTTGATCAGTGTATTCCTGCAGAAAGCCATCACGCAGGGCATTCCGCTCCTCTTCGGCGCCAACGGCGAAATCCTGACCGAAAAGACCGGCAACCTCAACCTGGGCGTTCCCGGCATGATGTACATGGGCGGCGTTGGCGGTCTGATTGGCGCCTTCCTGTACGAAAACTCCGTTGCTGCCCCCATCCCCTTTGTAGGTATGCTGATTGCCACCCTGTGCGCGCTGGTGTGCTCTTGTCTGGGCGCGGTGATCTACAGCGTGCTCACCATCACCCTGCGCGCCAACCAGAACGTGACCGGTCTGGCGCTCACCACCTTCGGCATGGGCTTTGGCAACTTCTTCGGCGGTTCGCTGTCCAAGCTGGCCGGCGGCGTGGGTCAGCTGTCCACCGCCACCACCGCCAGCGCTTTCCGCGCCAGGATTCCCGTCCTGAGCGAGCTGCCCTTTGTGGGCGAGCTGCTGTTCTCCTACGGCTGGCTCACCTACTTCTGCATCATTCTCACCGTTGCGCTCAGCTTCTTCCTGTTCAAGACCCGCGTTGGTCTCAACCTGCGCGCCATCGGCGAAAGCGCTGCCACTGCTGACGCGGCCGGCATCAACGTATCCCGCTACAAGTACATTGCCACCATCATCGGCGGCATGATGGCCGGTCTGGGCGGACTGTACTTCGTCATGGAGTACACCGGCGGCACCTGGGTCAACAACGGCTTTGGCGACCGCGGCTGGCTGGCTGTTGCGCTGGTCATCTTCGCGCGCTGGCGTCCGCTGAACGCCATCTGGGGTTCCTTCCTGTTTGGCGGTCTGTACATTCTGTACATCTACGTTCCTGGTCTGACCCGTGACATGCAGGAGATCTTCAAGGCGCTGCCTTACGTGGTCACCATTGTTGTTCTGGTCATCACTTCTCTTCGCAAAAAGCGTGAGGACCAGCCCCCGGCCTCCCTCGGTCTCGCCTACTTCCGCGAGAGCAGGGGGTAACCCCCTGCACCCGTACTCCGCGCACCTTTGGTGCGCGGGGTTCTTTTGGTTTGGGGCTGCATATAAGACCGCCGGAGCACATACGGGTGCTCCGGCTCGCTTGTCGGTATGTTTCTTTTTGTTTGTTGGATGGGTGAGGCCGCCGGTCGGCGGAGAGCCTCCCGGCTCGCTTGCGTTCAGTATGGGTATCGCATGACCATTTCATTAGCGAAGCGAGCTTCATTAGTGAAACGTCTTCATTCCTTCATTTCCCAACTCTGGCATTCAGCCAGCCGATCAGATCGTTCCAGACCTCTTCCTGATTCAGCTCATTGAACATTTCGTGGCGGCCATCGGGATACAGTTTGACGGTTACTTCCTTCACCCCCGCATCGCGGATTTCCTGCGCCACCTTCTCCACGCCTTTTCCGTTGCCGCCTACGGGATCCTTATCGCCGGAGAACAGATAGACGGGGATGTCCTTTTCCATGGGGCTGAGTTTTTCCGGATAAAGCCGCGTGAGGCCGTCGAACATATCGCCGTATCCCTTGGCGGTGAAGGGGAAGCCGCACAGCGGGTCATCGATGTACTTCTTCACCTGCGCGCGGTCGCGGCTGAGCCAGTCAAACTCGGTCTGCACGTCGTCGTAGCCGTTCAGGTTGCCTGCGGAGGACACCTTGTTGAGCAGCTGGCTGGGCTTGCTGGCCATGCCAAGCAGGCACTGCAGCTTGCTGAGCAATCCGCCGGCGGTGAGGATGGCTTTTTCAAAGTGGCCGGTACCGCTGAGGATGACGCCCGCGAGGCCTTTTTCGTGCTGGAGGCAGTAGGTGCGCACCACAAAGCTGCCCATGCTGTGACCCAGCAGGAAGTACGGCAGATCGGGATATTCCTTCTGCGTGGCTGTGCGCACGGCGTGGGTATCGGCCACGAGGGTATCCCAGCCGTTTTTCGGGCCAAAATAGCCCGGAATGCCCGCATTCTGTCCATGGCCCATATGGGTATGGCCCACCACGTGAAAGCCTGCTTCGGCCAGTTTCCGGGCGGTTTCATCATAACGGCGGATGTGTTCCGCCATGCCGTGCACCAGCTGCACCACAGCTTTGGGTTCGCCCTGTGCGGGCCAGAAGGCTTTTTCCAGCTGTTCGCCGGAAACGGAAGCAAAGGTAGAGTAGATCGCCATGTGCGTTCCTCCTTCACATATGTGGTTGTTCCCTTGGGGTCATTGTAACACAAAAGTGCCCGGCTGAAAACAGTCGGGCGCTTTGTTACCGGGAATTATTCGTTTCCGTCCTCGCTGCTGCTCTCGTGATAGCGCTGCATGCGGGTGGCGCGGCGGCGCGGAGCATCGGGATCAGCCTGCTCGGTCTGGTTGACAGGCGGCGTGCTGATGGGACGGGCGTAGGGGTTGGCGCTGGCAGCGGGCGACGGACGGTTCTCCGGGCTGCTCACCGGCGCGGTGTAGGGATTGGCCTGCGGTCTGGGCTGCTGCACAGGCTGCTGATAGGGGCTGGCCTGCTGCTGGCTGCCGTACGGCGCGCTGGGACGGGCATAGGGGCTCTGCTGCGCATTGCCGGTGATGCTGCCCGCGCTGTAGGGATTGTTCATAGCGTTTCCGTAGGGCTGCTGCGGCGCAGCGGGACGCTGCTGCTGGCCGTTCACAGGCGGCGCAGCCACAGCGCGGCGCGCATAGGGGCTGGTGGAGCCGGCTGCGGAGGCGGAAGTGCCTGCAGCGGCGGCAGCAGCTGCCTTGCGGCGGTTGGCGGCTGCACGGGCAGCGGCGGCCTTGCGGCGCTTGTTCTGATTGAGGGCATAGGCGTACACGCCGCCTGCGCCGCCCACCAGGGCAATGGCTCCGCCAATCAGGCCCCACGGCACGGTGCCGGTCTGGGTTTCCTTGCTCTCGTCGTCATAGCTGATGGGGATCATGGTGCCGATGACGAAGGTAGCGGTAGGCGTGGGCGTGCTGGTGGCCGCGGCCTCCTTGAGCGATACGCCCGCCTCCATGTACTTCTTCTGGCCGTTGTACATGACGGTGTACCAGGTGGCGCCGTTCATGACCGTCGTGCCGGTGATTTCCACCTGCGCGCCCATGGGCAGCGTGGTGGAGGCAGACTGCGCGCTGGCGGAATCATACAGCTTCACGCCGGCGGCAGAGGTGGTGTAGTGGCCTGCGGGGCTCATGGTAGCCACGGGGGTGGCATAGGGGTTGAAGGGCTCGTAGCTGGCCTGCGGAGCCGCGCCGGGGTTCTGCCACATGCCCACGTTCCAGTCTTCCACGGAGGACACATTGCCCTGCGTGGCCGATCCGGTGGAGCCGCCGGTGGTGCCGGTGCTGGTGGAGGGCTGGGTGGTGGGCTTGGCGGTGTTGTTGGTGATGCCCTTGTAATACTCGGGGCTGCCCACGAAGGTGTTGAACTCGTTAAGCGACATCTGGTGGAAGTAATCGCCGTGAATCCAGCCGGTCTGGCCGGAATAGTTGACGTTATACCACTCGACGCCGTTGATCGTCTCAACGTCCAGAATGAGCGCCATGGCGTACTCGTTGAGCATCTTCAGGCGCGTGCCGTTGGGCTCGGCGCGGAAGTTGACGCTGTTCTTGGTCACGTAGCCGTAGCTGGACGCGCCGTTGGGATCGTACTGGTCGCCGCCCTCGGGCTCGCCGGGATCGATGGGATTGCCGGAGGCCAGGTACTCGTTCACTTCATCGCGGGTGAGCTTGCGCAGCTGGCCATCGCGCACATAGCCGGTCACGCCGTCGTAGGTGGTCTTGTGCCACAGGTAGCCGTATTCGTCATACGACTGCTCGCTCACATACACCACGGTGTTGAGCTTCAGGTACTTGGCCTGCGCGGCGGTATCCATGTAGCGGCGCAGGGGCACGTTGTTCATCACGGTGATGTAGTAGCCGGGCTCCTGATCGGGCTCGCGCTCTTCCTCCTCCTCTTCCAGACGGGCGTTGGCCTCGTCGGCGGAGATGCGGCGCACGTCCGCATCGTTGACCCAGCCGGACAGGCTGGAGTTGGACGCGACCTGCGAGCTGTTCCACAGGATGGAGCCGGACTGATACTGACCCGCCGTCCACAGCACGGTGTCCACGGGCAGGTTCATCACGCTCTGGCCGTTCTGGGCAGGCTGGCTGCGCAGCGCGGTGGGGCGGATGACCAGCAGATAGCCCTGATACACGTCGATATCCACGGGCTTGTAGTAGAAGTTGATGACAGTGGGCAGGGCCTGGCCGTTCTCCTTGATCTCCACGCGGGTGTTGGTGAGCACATCGCTGAGCTCGTACTTGCCCTTGCTGTCCACCAGCGCCTGGTTGGGCGTAAGGTCGTACTGGCCGGGGGCAAGCTTGCGCACCTCGGTGGCGATGAGATCGTTGGTGACGCTGTTGTAATAGTTGACGGTCACGGAGCCGGTAACGTCGGAATCGTAATAGGTGAATACCACGCTGTTGGGGTAAGCCACCAGATCATTGCCGACGGTCACGCGGTAGCTCTGCGTGTTGCCGCTGAGGGTATAGCCCTTGGGCGCATACGCCGCGTTGGGCGTGATGACATGCTCGCCCACCTCCAGCTCGCGGATTTCCGGCGAGCCGGGCAGCTCCGCGCCGATGGCGTTGCGGTAGTGCACGCGCAGGATGGCGGTGTTGCTGATCTCCTCATAGGTGAAGGTGACCACAGCAGGCGTGGCCTTGCCGCTTTCGCTCACGGTCACGGTCTGCGCGCTCACTTCCTTGAGCAGGTAGCCTTCGGGGCTGGCGGCGTACTCGCTCACGTCGTGGGTGCCCTCAGGCAGCTTCACGGTGAGCGGATCGGCAATGGCGCGGCGGTTGCACACGTATTCAAAGGTCACGCTGGCTTCCGCCTTGGGCTTTTCCACAAAGGTGAACTCCAGCACCTCGGGGGTGATGTTGCCGTACGCATCAATGGTGATCTCGTCAGCGTTGACGCTGGCGTAGCGGTAGCCCTTGGGCTCGTAGAGATAATCCACGCTGGCGTAGGTCTGGCCGAATTCGCCGCGCTGGAAGCTGACGGTGGTGTCCTCCGCGATGGGATTGCGGTCCGTATCGAGGAAGCGCACGGGCAGCTCCACGCTGCCGGGCAGGCTGGTGTAGACGAACGCCACATAGTTGGGCTCGGCGCCGTTTTCGGTAACGGTGATGCTGTCCGCCGTAGCGTAGCTGAACACGTAGCCGTTGGGCGCATCCTTGCGGTAGGCAGTCACATCATGCGTGCCAGCCTCAAAGCTCTCCGTGAAGGACGGATAGACCTCGCGGCCTTCCTCATCGGTGAAGTAGAAGGCTACTTCGCCGGTGACAGGCTTGACCTCCTTGTAGATGAACGCCACATACTCGGGATTCGCGCCGTTCTTATCCACGGTGACGGAATCCGCCGTGGCATAGCTGTACTCGTAGCCCTCAGGCGCATCGTAGCGGTAGCGGGACACATCGTGCGTGCCTTCCTCCAG
>JAQXJZ010000146.1 GCA_029009515.1 bacterium | reverse complement strand
GGAACCCCTGGACCCCTGCGAGTTGAGCATATCTTTCTTTCGGGTTGCGTGAGCGACTTGAATGCAAAACACCGCCGAAAGACCAGTAGCCTCGCTTTGCCTTTAGGCAAAGGGGAGGCGGGTCTAATGGCGACAGCTGCTTGATAAGTCCCGTTCCTATTCCCTTACCCTTCCCGCACACGGGGGTCCAGGGGTTTACCCCTGGTCGTTTTAAGGGGGTTATGGGATTCCTAAGGGGGTAAGGGGGGAAATCGAAATCCCCCCTCCCCCTTAGGCCCTAGCGGAGCGGGCCCCGACGGCGGCAACAAACAAAAGCCGCAAGGCGTGAATCGGCCGTCAATCCTACCGGGAGGAAAACAATGAATCAATTCCCCACCACCCCCATCCACCTCATCGAAACCGACGAGGCAGGCAACACCTTCCACCTCAAGCGCGAAGACCTGCTGCCTTTCTCTTTCGGCGGCAACAAAGCCCGCATCGGCCTCGAATACATGAAGGATCTCCATGCCCGCGGCGCCACCCACCTGCTGGCCTACGGCAACGCGCGCAGCAACCTCTGCCGCGTGCTCAGCAATCTCTGCGCCGCCAACGGCATCCCCATCACCATCCTCTCTCCGGCGGATGACGATGGCCAGCGCCGCGAGGCGTTCAACGAAAAGCTGTGCCGTTCCTTCGGCGCGCGCATTCTGCCCTGCCTCAAAACCGGCGTGGCGGACAGCGTGGATATGGCCATGGACATGATCCGCAAGGAGGGCGGCGTGCCGTACTACATCTACGGCGACCGCACCGGGCAGGGCAACCGCGCCACGCCCACGGCGGCTTATGTGCCGGTGTATGAGGAAATCCGCCGGCAGGGCGATTTTGACGTGATCGCACTGGCCTGCGGCACGGGCATGACGCAGGCGGGGCTCCTATGCGGCCAGCAGCTGTCCGGCGGCAGCGAGCGCATCATCGGCCTGTCCATCGCGCGCGAGGCAGCCAACGCCAAAGCCCACATCGCCGCCTTTGCCAATGCGTGGCTGGATGGGCAGACCATCGACGAAAGCCGCATCGAGGTGCAGGATGAACGCCGCCAAACCTACGGCGTGTTTGACGAGGACGTGGCGGATACCATCCGCCATATGATGCGCACCCACGGCGTGCCCATGGATGGCACCTACACCGGCAAAGCGTACTGCGCGCTGAAGAAACTGGCGCAGAAGGAAGGCTGGCAGGGCAAAAAGGTGCTGTTCATCCACACGGGCGGCACGCCACTGTTCTTCGACACATTGTGACAATCCATTCGCCTTTACACCGTAGCATGTTTATGATATAATTTGATTATCATTCTGCTATGGAGGTGCATTGTATGCAGATTCGTCCGTCCGCTGCCATCCGGCAGAACTACAACGAGGTATCGTCGCTTTGCAAAAAGACCAAGGAGCCGGTTTATCTCACCAAAAACGGTGAAGGCGATCTGGTTGTGATGGATATCGAGGCGTTCCATCAGCGCGAGAAGATGCTTGCTCTGCGTGAGGCGCTGCTTTCAGTGGAAGAAGCTCGTTTGCACGGCGCGCCCGGTCATAGCGTGGAAGATGTTGCCGCCATGATGCGTACTGCCATTCAGGAGGTCACCCGTGGAAACGACGAATGAAAAGTACCAGGTCATCGTTTCCTCTGAGGCGGCTCAGCAGCTGGTTTCTCATGCAGCGTTCCTGGCCAATGTGAGCGCAGACGCCGCCGAACGGCTGGTGCAGTCCTTCGAAGCTGCCGCTGCTTCCTTGCGCAGCACGCCGCTGCGTTGCCCCTATCTTCGCGGCAGCTTCATCCCCGCCAGCACATACCGCTTCCTCAGCTTTGAAAAGAGATACCTGCTTTTGTTTCAGGTCAGGGATCAGCGTGTGTATGTGGATTATGTGGTCGACTGCCGTCAGGATTATCAGTGGCTGCTTGCTTCGCGCTGAGCGAGCAAGGTTGTCTTTTTTCTTCCAAAGCTGTATACTAAGAAGGCCTATGGCCTTCTTTTTTTGAAGCGTCGAAAAAGCTCGCGCAAGCGCGATCTTTTCCGCCGGAAGATTAAGAAATGTTTCCGCGCAAGTGCGGAAACGTGCTCGCCCTCCCGGCAAAGCCGGGAGATACGATTACAGTCAGAGGGCTGCGGCCCTCCGACACCTCTGATGGATCAGGGAGGGAACCCATTCATGCGCATCAACGTCACCCGCTCGTCCATGCCGGACTTTGAGGAATACTGCGCGGAAATCCGCGATCTGTGGGACAGCCACTGGCTCACCAACAACGGCGCCAAGCACATCGCGCTGGAAAACGCGCTGCAGGAGTATCTGCAGAGCAGCCATGTGGAATTGTTCACCAACGGCCATCTGGCGCTGGAGGCCGCCATCGCCGCTCTGCATCTGAAGGGCGAGGTCATCACCACGCCGTTCAGCTTTGCCTCCACCACGCACGCCATTGTGCGCAAGGGGCTCACACCGGTGTTCTGCGATGTGAAGCCCGACGGCACCATGGACGCGGACAGGCTGGAAGCGCTCATCAATGAGAAAACCTGCGCCATCCTGCCCGTGCATGTGTACGGCCATCTGTGCGATGTGGAAAAAATCCAGCAGATTGCCGACCGCCACCAGCTGCCCGTCATTTACGATGCGGCGCACGCTTTCGGCGTGAAGAAGAACGGCGTG
This sequence comes from bacterium, assembly GCA_029009515.1. Classification (GTDB taxonomy): domain Bacteria; phylum Bacillota; class Clostridia; order Christensenellales; family Aristaeellaceae; genus Limiplasma. The sequence goes on along the minus strand of JAQXJZ010000146.1, from coordinate 14,604 downwards.
TCCGCCGCCACTTTCGGCGTGATGAGCATGTTCAGCTTCCACGCCACCAAGGTGTTCAACACCATCGAGGGCGGCGCCATTGCCACCTCCAGCGAGGAGCTGGCCAGAGAGCTGCGCCTGGAGCGCAACTTTGGCATCACCGGCCCGGAGGATGTGGTGAGCGTGGGCGGCAACGCCAAGATGAACGAGTTCCAGGCCGCAATGGGTCTGTGCAACCTGCGCCGTCTGGCCGACGATATCGCCGGACGCAAGGCGGTTCACGAGCGCTACATGCAGCATCTGTCCGCCATTGGCGGCATTGCGCTGCCTGAGGAGCAGGAGGGCGTGGAGAGCAACTACGCCTACTTCCCGGCTGTGTTTGAAAGCCGCGAGGTGCGCGATAACGTGTGCGCGGCCTTGCTGGAGGAGGGCATCTACGCCCGCAAGTATTTCTATCCGCTGATTTCGGACTTTGAGTGCTACCCCGAGCATCACAACGCCGACGTGCCTGTGGCGCGCCGTCTGGCGGATGGCGTGGTCACGCTGCCCATGTATCCGGATCTGCCCATGGAGGATGTGGAACTCATCTGCGATGTGATCCGCAGGGTGCTTGCCCATGAGTGACAGCCGCAGCCGCAAGGCGGCTTCCTCGTTTGCGTTCAAGCTGATTGAAAGCGTGGGCATGCAGGGCATCGCCTTTGTGGTCAGCCTCCTGCTGGCGCGTGCGCTCACGCCGGGCGACTATGGCGTGCTGGCGCTGCTGACGGTGTTCATCGCGGTATCGCAGGTGTTTGTGCAAAGCGGCCTCAACACCGCGCTCATCCAGAAAAAGGACGTGGACGAATGCGACACGTCCAGCGTGTTCTGGGTGAGCCTTGGCATTGCGCTCGTGTTGTATGTGATCCTGTTCCTCGCCGCGCCGGTGATCGCTGCCTATTATGAAATGCCCGCGCTCAACGATACGCTGCGGGTGCTTGCGCTGGTGCTCATCCCCGGCGCGCTGGTATCGGTGGAAAGCGCGGTGGTGGCGCGGCAGATGGCCTTCCGCAAGCAGATGCTGTGCAGCCTGACCGCCACGGTGCTTTCGGGCTGCGTGGGCGTGGGTATGGCGCGTATGGGCATGGGCTACTGGGCGCTGGTGGGTCAGCAGCTGACCAATCAGTTTGCGCTGGCCATCCTTCTGCTGATGGTGGTCAAGTGGGTTCCGCGCCTTGTGTTCAGCTGGGCGAGGGTGAAGGTGCTCATCCGCTTTGGCTGGAAGCTGCTGGCCTCCAGCCTTTTGGATACGGGCTACCAGAACCTGCGCTCGGCGGTCATCGGCAAGCTGTTCCCCAGCGAGGTGCTGGGCTACTACAACCGCGGCAAGCAGTTCCCCGAGCTGATGATGAACGCGGTGAACGGTTCCATCCAGAGCGTGATGCTACCGGTGCTCAGCGAGCAGCAGGACGACGCAGCCCGCATGAAGCAGATGATGCGCCGCTCGGTGATGGTATCCAGCTTTCTGGTGCTGCCCATGATGGCCGGTCTGGCCGCGGTGGCGCAGCCGCTGATCCACCTGCTGCTGACCGAAAAATGGCTGCCCTGCGTGCCTTTCCTGCAGATCATCTGCATCGATTTTGCGTTTTATCCCATCCACACGGCTAACCTGCAGGCCATCAACGCCATGGGCCGCAGCGATGTGATGCTGAAGCTGGAAGTGATCAAAAAGGCCTACGGCCTGATCATTCTGGCGGTGACGGCGCTGGTGTTCAGGAGCGTGTACGCCATCGCCTGGGGCGCGGTGGTGAGCACGCTGCTCAGCGCGGTGGTAAATGCATCGCCCAACAAGAAGCTGCTGAATTACGGCTATCTGGAACAGATGAAGGACGTGCTGCCGTCGGCGGCGATGGCGCTGATCATGTTTGCGGCGGTATCGCTTCTGGGCAGGCTGAGCCTTTCGCCGCTGCCGATGCTCGTTGTGCAGATTGCGGCGGGCGTGGCCGTATACGGCGGCATGGCGCTGATTTTCAGGCCGGAAAGCGCGCGCTATCTGCTGGAGACGGGCGCTGAGATCCTTCGGAAAAAGAGGAATCAATGATGAAAACCATTCTGTTGACCGCCGTTGGCTCGGCCTCGGCTGCATCGGTGAACGCACAGCTGCAAGCGGCTGGCCACCGCGTGGTGGGCTGCGATATCTATCCGCAGGCGTGGAACTGCACCTCCTGCGAGGTGAACGCCTTCTTTCAGGCGGTGCTCACCACCGACCGCGCGGCGTACATCGCCCAGATGGAAGAGGCGGTTGTGCGCGAGCATGTGGACTTCCTCATCCCGCTGACGGATGTGGAGGTGGACGTGCTGTGCCGCGAAAAGGCGCGCTTTGCCGCGCTTGGCTGCACGGTGTGCACGCCGGACGAAGGCGTGGCCGAGCTGTGCCGCAACAAGCTGGACATGGCGAAGATGCTGAGTGAGCGCGGCGTGTGCCGCACCATCCCCACCCGCAGCCCCTACGGCTGGGAGCCGGAGGAAAGCGATTTTCCCCTCATGCTCAAGCCGCTCAGCGGCCGCAGCTCGCAGGGGCTGGCCGTGGTGCGCACGAAGGAAGCGTACCATGCGGCGCTCAAAAACCGCGCGGATTACATCGCCCAGCCCTTCATCGAGGGCGGCGTGTTTACCATCGACGTGGCACGCGACGCGCACGGAAGCGTGCAGTGCCTGTGCCGCGAGGAGCTTCTGCGCACGGTCAACGGCCTTGGCACCACCGTGCAGATCCACCCCGGCCATCCGCTGGAAACCATCTGCGCAAAGGTGGCGGAGGCGGCCGGCATCGTGGGCGTGGTGAACATGGAGTTCATCGGCCGCGGCGGCGAGTACTATTTCCTCGAGGTCAATCCCCGCTTCTCCGGCGGCGTTGGTTTTTCCATTGCAGCGGGCGTGGATTTTGCCAATCTGGAGATTGCCATCTTCTCGGGCGAAGCCATCGGCGCAAGGCCGGACGTGTGCGAAATGACGCTGAGCCGCCGGTTTGAGCCCGTCATCACAGAAAAATAAAAAACTTTTGCCTGACGGCTTGACAATACGCATCGGGTGTGCTAATATAATCAAGTCGTCAGACGCGGTGCTTTGGCTCAGTTGGTAGAGCACATCGTTCACATCGATGGGGTCACTGGTTCGAGTCCAGTAAGCACCACCAAAGAAAACGCTTGATCCATAACGGATTGAGCGTTTTTCTTTTTGTGCATAAACCAAACTGCGCACAAAGCACCATGTCGAAACAAGGGTCAAACGCTTATGTTACAAGGGATTGCGATGCGCACAAACGCGCACATTTCCGTCTTTGACCGTGTATAATCACCGCTTATTATGCATGCCCTCCAACAACCTGTCCATCGTTTCACCCGCTGCCGTGATCTTGTCTGTTCGTGGGCTTACGTAGATATCCATGGTGGTTTGAATGTTTGCATGGCCTGCAATGGTCTGCAGGGTTTTCAAGTCCACACCTTCTCCGGCAAGCATGGTTAAGTAGGTATGGCGGAGGACGTGCGCCGTTGCTCCATGAAGGTTCACACGTTTTTTCAGTCTGCGCATCAGCTTGTCATAGTCCCACGACTGAAAGGGTTTTTTACCTCCAAAGACATAGCCTGATGAGTGGTAGGGCATAAGCAATTCCTTAAAATGCTCTCCGAATGGGATATCCCTTGCGCCATTCTCCGTTTTTGTTGTGCCGATGTGTGCACCCTCGCCTGTGATTTGTGTGTTGTTCCGCCTGATGTGGATAAGATTACGTTCAAAGTCGATGTCTTCCCAGCGCAAGCCCAACACTTCGCCGCGTCGAGCACCAGTATGGATGAATAAGGCAAGCAATAGCTTTTCTTCGCAGTTCTTCATCCCGTGCATCGCGTCGATGATCTCCTCGAGCTGGTCAACAGACAACGCTTTGCGCGGTGTTTTCTTGTCTGACGGGTTGAAGATTCGCGAGCTGGCCGCAGGATTCTCCACGATGATTTTATCCTCTACTGCCGAATCAAAAATCTGTTTTAACAGATTCAGATAATTCTTGAGGGATTTTCCTGCCTGTTCCTTGTTGGCGTTGAGATAGGCTTGTACATCCTTGGTTGTGATATCTTCGATGTTCACACTACCAAAGGCGGGGAATAGCTGCGCGGTCAGATACTGGTTGTAGGTCTGCCATGTACGCGGCTTTAACTTGCCTTTCTTATAGGTGATCATCCAGCTTTCAGCATAGGTCTTGAAGTTGGTTTCGCTCTTGGCCTCTACCTTGCTTTCCTCCGCCGTGGTAAACTCCCTAATCCTTCCGCTGTCAATGTAGGCTTGCACAATACGGCTGTTGGCTTCTTCTTCGCTGTGCGCCTGTATCTGCTTGTAGATAGGTGTTCCATCGTCATTTGTTCCGATCTGCACGCGCCGTCTATGAAGCATGCTTGTTTCTTCGCCTCCTGTAGGCACGCCTGTCGCTTCTGCTATGGGGTTGTCAAGGTTCATGTTCTGCATTATATCACGCTCTCGCATCGCGTCAAGCTGTTCTTTCAGCGCATAGCTCTTTGGCGTTCTGCTTCCATACGTCATGACAAGGTTCACGTACTTCTCTTTGTGAGCTTTATTGTCGGGGTCAAAGCCCATCATTTCCTCAAGCCAACGCAGTTCATGGTAATACTCCTGACTGCTGGCGTACTGCTGTTTTTCCAAAATCTCTGTGGCGTTAATCAAGCTGTGTTCTCCTTTGCTCGTTTGATTGGCAATGGTTGCCATTCTACGGTGATACTTTAGGCATGGCCTGGGCTTGCGGTAAAAATAAATCCCTGTTTCCTGCCTGTTTCTCTCTTTTTTCTGAAAAACCAAAACTCTTAGGTGTTTTGACCTTTTCCAGCCCTCTGCACAAGCTCATGCAAAGCCTTATGCTATATAGGCATTTAGGGCGTTTTGCACCCTCCTGTGCGCGTCTCATTTTGTGTCACTTTTCGCCGAACATTGGCGGAGGCTTTGCACGGTTCGCCTCCGCCGTCTATCATCAGGCGGGGACATCCTCCGCCGTTGATTCGTCAAGGTAGTTTTCTATGTACGATACTGCCATATCACAAAAGGCTTTCAAGGCCTCAAGGGTCACGGGCATAAATACATGCTTGTAGCGGTGGCAGTAGTTCCGCTTTGCACGGTAAGCCTGTTTCCTTGTGCATCCAATAGCTTCGTAAAAGTGCTGCAACTGTTGCGTGGTCATGAAATAGTGCTCATTGGCGTTGATGAATTCATTTGCCCTTCGCGGTGAACCATCAAGCGGGGCTGTGCTGTTCCAGCGTTCCAACAGCATGGTATTCTGCGCTTCTGTTGCCATCTCTGCATAGTCCGGCAAACGTTTCAAAAGACGGCATAGCTTGCGCAGGGCTTCTTCCTCGGTGGTATCCTTCCGCGTCTTATGCCTGATCTCGAAGCGATAACCTACGCCCTCGTCCGGTTTCTGCTGTGCCTTGTTGTAACAGGACACCTCAAAGCCGTCTGTTACCGCTTCTGTTTTCTGGTGTGTGCCTGTGGTGAAAGATTCCGCTCGCATTTCCCTGCGTGGCCTGACGTGCTTCATGTAGGCAAAGCTGGAAACAGCCCATTCACCCAGCTTTTGCCAATAATGATACTGCACCCGTGTATCTGCGATGCAGTCAACATGAAAGTCGATGCGGGTTAGCTTCGGCGTTGTTTTCAGCTCCAACGCGCTACAACAAAACGCAAGCAAACGGTGATAGTCCTCCATGCTGGTGCATTCCCCGCGTATACCCTTGTTGGGGTTGTACTTGAATCCCGTTCCTGCCGTTCCTTCTCGGCTGGTATGACGAAAGTCTGTGATGATCTCACGGGTTGCCTCATTGGGTCGCACGTCCTCCTGTGCGAAATAGCTGGCGGTATGCACTCCGCCCCATGTCTTAAAATCTGTTACCAAATCCATATCTAACTCCCTTCATGGCCTGTATCAATGGCCGTCGTGGGGGGCTCCCTATCCGTGCATAGGGTGGGGTGTCAACCTTGTGATTGTGTGGCCGTATGCCTGTATGTGATTCATTTTCCAATAGCTGACAGCAAAAGGCGCGTACCATCTTTCACGCCTCCGCCATCGGGTGATATTCAGTTGTCGCTTTGGTGGTGCTGAATCGCATAAGGAAAGGGGCTACCGTTCAACGTTCGTCTGCTGGTTGCTGTCGTGTTCCTGTGCGGACATCTCTTGCCGTCCATCGTGTGCCATCTCATCAAGTGGGAAGGAAAACCGCTGGTAACTCACAAGGCGGGTCTTAGTATAAACGCTGTTGGGTGATCTTGTCAATAGTTTTTTGTGAAATATGCAATAGGACATAGGTTCGAACCTGTGTATAGTAAACAAAATTTGTTTATTTCGTTTACGTTTAAGAGGCCGCTGCCACACTCGGTGGCGTAGTAGGCGAACATGGGTTTCTTCTGTTCATTGGCAGGAATGAGACATTTTGCATCAAATTCGCCGTTTTACCCCTACCCCCTTAGCCATACTAAGCCCCCTCGCACAAGACCGTTATATGGCCAAAAATTTCTATGTACAGATAGACGATGAAAACAAAGCTGTTTGTATGTTGGTATCAACTCCGCCATTCATTCCATTTATTTCTTGCCTTAGTAGTGAAAACAGACCCCGTATGTTCTAATAGCATTTAATTGCATCTAATAGTCTGTTTCATTTTCTGTGTGACGCAAAAGAAAAAAACAGGAAGATATTTCCTCCTGCTTTCGGTGTTCCAAATTTTGGATGTGTTGTATGCTGTGTACACTTTATTTGGTGTTTCTCTTTTCGCGTATCAAAGTGCTTTTGCTAATTCCTGTCAATTTCTCTACATGCGTGTAACTGTTTCCCTCCGCCAACAACTGCATTGCGTGCTTCATTTGGTCTGGCGTGTACTTCTTCGGTCTGCCGTCCACGCGGATTCCCTTATTCCGTGCGATCTCCTTCCCTGCCTGTGTGCGTTCTACAATCATGTCACGCTCAAACTCGGCAAAGGCCAACAGCATTGTTACCATCAGCTTTCCCATGGGGCTGTTGTCCGCCCTGCCCATGTTCAACACATGCACCACCACGCCACGCTCCACAAGCTCACGTATTACAATGCTGCCCTCTACTGCTGTGCGCGCCAACCTGTCCAGCTTCGTTACAATCAGCGTATCCCCTTCTGCAAGGTGAGCTTTCAGCTTGTCAAAGTTGGGGCGTTCCATCTTCGTTCCTGTGAATACGTCCGTTATGATTTCCTCCGCCCCAGCTTCGTATAACCTGGCCTCCTGTTCTGCAAGGCTGTTGCCCTGCTTCCCCTGCTGGCGTGTACTGACCCTTGCATAGCCGTAAATCATGCGCTTTTCTCCTTTGACTTTTGACCATTTATTATGACACCGGTCAACACCTTGATTTTACTACACTTCGCTATCGGTGTCAATAGTTATGACTTATGAAACTTTCGCTGGTAAAGCAGGGGGACAGCATTCATGCCGTCCCCCTCTGCGTGTTTACTTATGGCAGAGCATGCCCAAATAGTCCGCGCAAAAAGACGCTATGTTTGTTCGATCTACGCGGGACAGGTCGATGTTGATTTCCCCCGTCTTGGTGAAGCTCCACGGGCTGATTATCAATTGTTCCCCGTTCACATCTACGACGGCCAGCTTCCCATCAATCAATATATCCGTCACCAAACAATCAAAATACGTGTTATGCTTCGCGTCTCCATGATAGCCATACGTAAATCTGTGTACTGCCTGTTTCATTTTTTCAACGCCTCCCGTTTCTTTTCTGCTCGTTCATTGGGTAATAGAAAGCCTGTGACCCCCTCATGCAGAAGTCACAGACATGCATCAATGAATTTTATGCTATTAGTTCCAATGTGAAATAATTCGAGTCCAGTAAGCACCACCAAAAACCTCGATCTTCGGATCGAGGTCTTTTTGCATCGCCTGATCTGCGGGCAAATGGATACCAATATTCCAAAAGTACGATTGCCGCTTTCTGTATCCGGTGTTATACTGATGCCAAACGGCGGAAAAACGGATACGAAGGAAGGCGGATTTCTGTGACCATCAGGCAGATTCTTGATAAGATGGAGGCATACCACAACCCATCCAGTCCGGCAATCAGTACCGCTGGATCGGCAAGTGAGCGGCCAATCCGCCAATGAAAGGAGATTCATCCTCATGAAGAAGTTCAAGATCACGTTCATCGGCGCTGGTTCCATCGGCTTTACCCGCGGGCTGCTGGCGGATATCCTCTCCGTGCCGGAGCTGCGCAGTATCGACGTTTCGTTCATGGATATCAACGAGCGCAATCTGGACATGGTGTACCAGCTGTGCCAGCGCGATATCGAGGCCAACGGCCTTGATATTCAAATTCAGAAAACGCTGAACCAGCGCGAGGCTGTGACCGGCGCCAAGTATGTCATCGACTGTGCGCGCATCGGCCTTTTGGACGCCTTTGAGCTGGACGTGAATATCCCCCTCAAGTACGGCGTGGATCAGTGCGTGGGCGATACCCTGTGCGCAGGCGGCATCATGTACGCCCAGCGCGATATCGCCATGCTGAAAGAACTGTGCAAAGACATCCGCGAGGTGGCCGCGCCCGGCTGCATGATTCTCAACTACACCAACCCCAACGCCATGGTCACCTGGTACTGCAACAAGTACGGCAAGGTGCCCACCATCGGCCTGTGCCACGGCGTGCAGGGCGGCCACAAGCTCATCGCAAAGGCGCTGGGCTACGAGCAGAAGGACATCGACATTGTGTGCGCGGGCATCAACCACATGACGTGGTACCTGTCCGTCAAGCACGACGGCGAGGAGCTGAATGACAAACTGCTGGCCGCGCTGGAGGCTGACCCCGAGATCGCGCAGACCGAGAAGGTGCGCTTCGACATGATGAAGCGTTTTGGCTATTTCTCCACCGAGAGCAACGGCCATCTGAGCGAGTACGTGCCGTGGTACCGCAAGCGCCCGGACGAAATCCGCCGCTGGATTGACCTGGGCGTGTGGATCAACGGCGAAACCGGCGGCTACCTGCGCGTATGCACCGAGGGCCGCAACTGGTTTGAGACGGACTTTCCCAACTGGCTCAAGGAGCCGCCCAAGGAGTACGTGAGCGAAAACCGCAGCCAGGAGCACGGCAGCTACATCATTGAATCCATCGAGACCGGCCGCGTCTACCGCGGGCATTTCAACGTGATCAACAACGGCTGCATCACCAATCTGCCCGACGACTGCGTGGTGGAGGTACCCGGCTTTGTGGATACCTTCGGCCTCAACATTCCCGTCCTGGGCGATCTGCCTCTGGGCTGCGCCGCGTGCTGCCAGTCCAACATCACGGTGCAGCGCCTGGCTGTGGAGGCCGGCAATGCGGGCGATATCAGCCTGCTGCGCCAGGCCATGATGATGGATCCGCTGGTGGGCGCTGTGTGCAACACCGAGGAAATCTGGCAGATGACCGATGAGATGCTCATTGCGCAGGAACAGTGGCTGCCTCAGTACGCCGAGGAGATCGAAAAGGCCAAAATCCGCTGGGCGGAGGCCGAAAAGAACGGCACCCTCATCCCGCCCATCGTGACCGAAGGCGCCGCCCGCCTGCACACCAAGACCGTGGAGGAAATGGCCGCCGACAAGGAAGCCGCCCGCAAAAACGCCGCCGAAGCCGACAAGGCCAAGGAACGCCCGGCGGCGAAGTGAAATTGAAATACAGCTTTGCACCATGCCAAGCGCCTGCCGGCGTCCCATAAAGCAAAACCGTCTGCTGCAAGCAAAAGCAGCAGGCGGTTTTTTGATGCCGTTTATTTCTCCAGCGCGTCCGTCATGCGCAGCGGGTCCAGCAGCTCGTCGGCTTCCTGCACGGTCAGCACGCCTTCCTCCAGCGCAATGTCACGTACGGGGCGGCCGGTGCGCTGCGCCAGCGCGGCGATGCGGCTGGCCTCGGCATAGCCGGTGCGGGGAGCCAGCGCCGTGGCCATCACGGGGCAGGCGTCCACCAGCGCGCGGCAGCGGTCGCGGTTTACCTCCACGCCGCGGATGCAGTGCGCCGTCAGCGTGCGCACGCCGCGCTCCAGCTCTGTGCAGCCCTGATACAGGCTGTCGAACATCACCGGCTCAAACGCGTTGAGCGAAAGCTGCCCGGCCTCGGCGGCCATGGTGACGGTGATGTCCATGCCGGCCAGGCGGAAGGCGATCTGGCTGACCACCTCGGGAATGACCGGGTTCACCTTGCCCGGCATGATGGAGGATCCGTTCTGCCGCGCGGGCAGGAGGAGATCGCCAAAGCCGCCGGACGGGCCGGAGGACAGCAGGCGGAGGTCATTGCAGATTTTGGACAGCGACATGCCGCAGCCCTTGAGCGCGGCCGACAGCGCCAGCAGATCATCCGCGTTCTGGGTGGCGTCCACGCAGTTGGCGCTGCGGCTGAGCGGATAGCCGGTGATGGCCGCCAGCGCAGGCACCACTTTGGCCAGATAGGCCGCGGGCGCATTCAGCCCGGTGCCTACCGCCGTGCCGCCAAGGTTGACGACCGCCAGCCTTTCGCGCGCCGCCAGCACGCGTCCGCGCTCGCGCTTCATCACCTCCGCGTAGGCCGAAAAGATCTGCCCGAAACGCATGGGCACAGCGTCCTGCAGCTGCGTGCGGCCCAGCGTGACCACATCCGCAAAGGCATTGGCGCGCTCCTCAAAGGCGCGGCTCAGCCCGTCCAGCGCATCGCAAAGCGGCGCAAGCGCAGCATAGAGCGTCAGGCGGATGGCGGTGGGGTAGACGTCGTTGGTGGACTGGGAGGCGTTGACGTGATCGTTGGGATGCACCAGCGCGTAATCGCCCTTTTCGCCGCCCAGCAGCTCGATGGCGCGGTTGGCGATCACCTCGTTGGCGTTCATGTTGGAGGACGTGCCCGCGCCGCCCTGAATGGGGTCCACAATGAACTGGTCGTGCAGTTTGCCCGCGATGATCTCATCGCACGCATCGCAGATGGCGCGCGATACCTCATCCGTCAGCACGCCGGCAGCGGCGTTGGCCTGTGCGCAGGTTTTTTTGATCTGCGCCAGCACGCGGATGAGCTCGGGCGGCAGCCTGCGGCCCGTGATGGGAAAGTTTTCAGCCGCCCGCATCGAATGGATGCCGTAATACGCACCGGCGGGAACGGCCATCGTGCCAACCAGATCATGCTCTGTGCGGCAGGGCTTCATATGCATCTGTCCTTTCATGGAACTTACCTTTATTATATCGGCAGAAGGCGACAATTTCAAACAAAAAAAGGACAATACGCCGTTCAAAAAAGCATTTAACCAAAACGTTAAATAACTATTGACATCGGAACTGCGCTATGCTATAATTCATTTAACCGAAAGGTTAAATGAAGGGAGGACGAACAGATGGGACTTCAAAACACCATGAAAGCCCTGTCCGATCCCATCCGGCGTGAAATACTGGATCTGCTGCGTGCCGGGCGGCTTTCCGCCGGTGACATTGCGGAAAAGTTTCCGGTCACGGGCGCGGCCATCTCCAGACATCTGTCGGTGCTGAAGGATGCGGATCTCATCCGGGACGCCCGCGAGGGCAAGTTTATTTTCTACGAGCTCAACACCTCCGTGCTGGAGGAAGTCATGCTGTGGCTGGCTGGACTGAAAGGAGAAGACAAATGATCAGAAAACATTGGAAGATGCTGGCGCTCACCTCGGTTATCATCCTTCTGCCGGCGCTGGCCGGCGTGATCCTGTGGAACCGTCTGCCGGACAGGATGCCCACCCACTGGAACGTGTCGGGCGAGATTGACAGCTGGATCAGCAAGCCCTTTGCGGTGTTCGGTCTGCCGCTGATTCTGCTGGCCGCGCAGTGGCTGTGCCTGCTGGGCACAGCGACGGACCCCAAGAAGGAGAACCATTCCGACAAGGTGCTGCAGCTGGTGATCTGGATCATACCGGTGCTGTCCGTTGTGCTGCACGTGCTCACCTACGCGGCGGCGCTGGGACACGGCGTGCGCATGGAGATGATCATGCCTGTACTCGTGGGCCTGATCCTGGTCATCATGGGCAACTACCTGCCCAAGTGCAAGCAGAACTACACCATCGGCATCAAAATTCCGTGGACGCTGAACAGCGAGGAAAACTGGAACCGCACGCACCGCATGGCTGGCCGCCTGTGGGTGGCATGCGGCCTGGTGTGCATGCTCACCGGCTTCTTCGGCGGCTTCTGGATTTTCTTTGGCCTGGTGCTGGTGATGGTGCTTGTGCCGTTTCTCTACTCGTGGCTGCTGTTCCGCAAGGGCGTGTAAATCATTTCAAGGGCTGTCAAAGGCCCTTTTTTTTTGTATAACGATTGACATATAAGCACTTCTTTATTATAATAAGCACAAACCCTGATGGAGGTGTTTTTGCCATGACGAAACGGGAGGAGCAGATCCTGCAGTGGATCCGCGAAAACCCGATGATCTCGCAGCAGGAGCTGGCAGACCGGGCGGGCATCACGCGTTCCAGCGTGGGCGTGCACATTGCCAACCTGATGCGCAAGGGCTTCATTGCGGGGCGCGGCTACCTGCTTGGGCAGGAGAGCTACATTGCCGTGGTGGGCGCGGTGAACGTGGACATCAGCGGCACGCCGGACAGCCTGTACCGCGCCGGCGACAGCAACCCCGGCCATGTGCGGCTGTCCCTTGGCGGCGTGGGCCGCAACATTGCCGAAAACCTGTGCCGCCTTGGCTGGCGCGTGCAGATGATTACCGCCCTTGGCGAGGACGCCAACGCCCAGCAGGTGCGTCAGGGCTGCCGCGAGGTGGGCATTGATCTCACCCACAGCCTGACCGTATCGCAGGGGCGCACCTCCACCTACCTGTGCCTCAACGACGAGCACGGCGAGATCGTGGGCGCGGTGAGCGATATGGCCATCTACGAGGCGCTCACCCCGGCCTTTCTGCAGACGCGGCTGGAGGTGCTCAACCGCGCGTCGCTGGTGGTGGTGGACGGAAACCTCTCCGCCGAAGCGCTCAGCTTCCTTGGCCGCAACGTGACCGTGCCCCTCTTTGCCGATCCCGTATCGGTCAAGAAGGCGGGGCATCTGGGCGGCGTGCTGCGCGCCGCGACCGGCATCAAGCCCAACCGGCCGGAGGCCGCGCTGCTCAGCGGTGTGGACATCCGCACCCATGACGACCTGCCGCTGGCCGCACAGGCGCTGCACCGCAAGGGTGTGGAGAATGTGTTCATCTCGCTCGGCGGCGAGGGCGTGTACTACGACAACGGCGAGGAGCGCGGCATACTGCCCATCCTGGCCGGAGAAATCCGCAACACCAACGGCTGCGGCGATGCATTCCTTGCCGCGGCGGCGGATGGATACCTCAAGGGGCTTGCCATCCGCCAGATCGCCCTGCGCGGCCTGGCCGCATCGGCCCTGTGCGCGCGCAGCGAAAACGCCGTAACCCCGTACATGTGTCAGGAAAATCTGCAAGGCATTCTGGATGACTAAAGGAGGAGCATACTCATGGATCTGAAGAAGTACCTGTCCGTATCCCCTGAAGTGGCGGAAGCCATCGCTTCCGGCAAGCCCGTTGTGGCGCTGGAATCCACCATCATCTCCCATGGCATGCCCTACCCCCAGAATGTGGAGACGGCGCTGAATGTGGAAAAGATCGTGCGCGAAGCCGGCGCCATCCCCGCCACCATCGCCATCATCAAGGGCAAGATCACCGTGGGTCTGACCCCCGATGAGATCGAGTACCTTGGCAAGAAGGGTCTGGCCGTCACCAAGGCCAGCCGCCGCGACCTGCCCGTGCTGCTCGCCCGCGGCGAGGACGGCGCGACCACCGTTGCCACCACCATGATCGGCGCTGCGCTGGCCGGCGTGCGCGTGTTTGCCACTGGCGGCATCGGCGGCGTGCACCGCGGCGCGGAGACCACCATGGACATCTCCGCCGACCTCGAAGAGCTGGCCCAGACCCCCGTGCTGGTGGTGTGCGCTGGCGCCAAGAGCATCCTCGACCTCGGCCTGACCCTCGAGTACCTCGAGACCAAGGGCGTGACCGTGATTGGCTACCAGACCGAGGAGCTGCCCGCCTTCTACACCCGCACCTCCGGCTTCAAGGTGGACTACCGTCTGGACACCGCCAAGGAGATTGCCGACAGCTTCCGCGTGAAGCTGGACTGCAACCTGGGCGGCGGCATGCTGGTGACCAACCCCATCCCCGAGGAGTACTCCATGGATCCCGAGTACATCAACAAGAACATTGATGACGCGATTGCCGAGTGCGAGCGTCTGGGCATCAAGGGCAAGGACACCACGCCCTTCCTGCTGGACAAGATTCAGAAGCTGACTGGCGGTTCCAGTTTGAAGAGCAATATTCAGCTGGTGTTTAACAATGCGAAGCTGGGTGCGGCGATTGCTTGCGAGCTGAGCAAGTAAGAGAATAGGGAAGAGCCCATCGGTACTTGTGTGTGCTGATGGGCTCTTTTTGTGTTTTTTCTTGGGGTTGAGCTGACGAGGAACGGGGGGTGCCTCCGGCGGCCAGAGGATCCAGGGGAAACATCGAGGTTTCCCCTAGACCCTCTGGACTCCCTGACCCTTTCTCCGACCAGGGGATACCCCTGGACCCCTGCGAGTTGTGTGTATCTTTCTTTCGGGTTGCGTTTGTTT
>JAQXJZ010000145.1 GCA_029009515.1 bacterium | reverse complement strand
GTGGATCAGTTCAGCGGGCTCGGGCTGGTGGTGGACTGCGCCGATCTGCCCGAGGGCAGCAAGGTGCCGCTTGAGCGCATCACCCGGTATGGAAATCTGGCCGAAGCGGCAGAGTTCATCCTGCTGCATTTCGGCTGGGATAAACGCTGGGGCACGCCCGAGTATTTCGGAAATTATCCCACCCTCAGCGACGAGGCGGTGGAGTGGATCATCCGCCAGAAGAAAAAGGGCGTGGGCGTGGATGTGATTGGCGTTGACCCCATTGCTGACGCCAACCTGACCATTCACAAAAAGCTGTTTGCCCACAACGAGATGGTGGTGATTGAAAACCTGTGCAACCTTGACCGCATCGGCAAAGCTTTGTGCATCTTTACCGCGCTGCCGCTCAAACACGTGGACGCGGACGGTTCGCCTGTGCGCGCCATTGCGTTGATTGCGCCGTAAGGCTCCACGGAAGAAAAAGAAAGCACCCCGATGCCTGAACTCATCGTGGTGCTGGTGACCGCAAAGGCTAACTAACCAAAAGCCTTTCCGTGCTCTTCATTTATCATGCCGCTCTTTCAAAGTCAACATCAGCACGCTCCTGTTCACAGGCTGTCCCGGTCGGGACGGCCTTTTTTTTGGGGGGTGTGCAGTGTGTGCAGGGTCAAAACATATTTTTGATAAAAGAAAGATTTTTTTTAATCATATATAATTACCCAGCACCCGCTCCACACCTTTCACGCAGCACGAAAACCTTCTTTCTGGAAAAAGGTACAAAAAGCGGTTCAAAAGGGCATCTGCTGCTTGGTGGTTTTTCACGATAGTATTATAGCATGGAAAATAGTGAATAAACATGGCTTCGTTTTCCACATGTTTGTTCATGGTTTTGCGGAGGGATGGCAGTGCGGGTTGCGTGAGGCGGGCGCACACATAGGTGCGCCCGATGGCGGCGTGTTGCTTCGGTGGTTGAGTTCACGAGGAACTGGCCACCTCATCACCGCCTACGGCGGAGCTTCCGAACGGTGGCATGTATCGAATCTCTGATTCGATACATGCCATTTCGCCAAAGGCGAAACTGCCTGGCTGCTTCGCAGACAGGCAGCCCTTGCCAAGGGGAAGCTGGAAGGCGTTCGCGCTTTTCCCAGCAAAATGAGCCTGTTAGAACACGCAAGTGTGGCATGCAGAGCGTCCTCGAGCTTCCCCTTGAGGGGAAGCTGTCGGCTTTACCGACTGATGAGGTGTAGCCGCCGCAGCGGCGTTCCCCCAATGTTCCTCTTCCAGTCGACTTGGCGAGCAACTGGCCACCTCATCACCGCCTACGGCGGAGCTTCCCCTCAAGGGGAAGCTGGAAGGCGTTCGCGCTTTTCCCAGCAAAATGAGCCTGTTAGAACACGCGAGTGAGGCATGCAGAGCGTCCTCGAGCTTCCCCTTGAGGGGAAGCTGTCCCGGAGGGACTGATGAGGTGTAGCGCCCGCAGGCGCGTTCCCCCCCCTGCGCTCAAGCGAGCCCCGACTCCCTCCGAGGAGGGGCGGTCTTTACCATCCAACAAACAAGAAGAAGCGTATCGTCAAGCGAGCCGGGGCACCCGTATGTGCCCCGGCGGTCTTATATGCAGCCCCAAACATAAAAGACCCGGGCACCCATTCGGGTGCCCGGAGTGCGGGTCGAGGGGCTCAGCCCCTCGCAGCCCCTTAAAGCTGGATGACTTCCGACCCCTCGATCGCAGCGGCAATCAGGGCTTCGGTGTCCAGCTTGCTTTCGCCTTCGAGGATGATGTCCATCTTGGGCTTGGTGGCGGGATGGCGGGGGGTAAAGACGGTGCAGCAGTCCTCGTAGGGCAGGTTGGAGGTTTCGTAGGTGCCGATCTTCTGGGCAATTTCGATGATTTCGGACTTGTCGAAGCCGATGAGCGGGCGGAAGACGGGCATGTCGGCCACGGCGTCGGTGCAGGAGAGGGCGTGCATGGTCTGGCTGGCGACCTGACCGATGCTTTCGCCGGTGATGAGCGCCTGCGAATGCTCGCGCCTGGCGATTTCGTTGGCGATGCGCATCATGTAGCGGCGCATGATGACGGTGGTGTAATCCTCGTGGCATTTTTCGTGAATCTGCATCTGGATGTCGGTGAAGGGCACCACATGCACGCGAATGCCGCAGAGGCTTTCGGAGAGGATTTTGGCCAGGTCGAGCACCTTCTGGCGGGCGCGCTCGCTGGTGTAGGGCGGCGAATTGAAGTGCACGGCGTTCACGGTCACGCCGCGCTTGGCGATCATCCAGCCAGCCACGGGGCTGTCGATGCCGCCGGAGAGCAACAGCGTGGCCTTGCCGTTGGAGCCCACGGGCATGCCGCCCACGGCCATGATGGGATGGGTGTAGAGATAGGCCATGTCGCGGATTTCCACGCTGAGAACCACATCGGGGTTCTTCACGTCCACGCGCAGGTCGGGCAGGCGCTCGAGGATGTATCCGCCCATTTCCATGTTGATGGCGGGCGAATCCATGAAATAGCGCTTGTCGCTGCGGCGGGCGCTGACCTTGAAGGAGCCCTTGTGCCCGCGCATGAGCTCCACGGCCTGATCGCAAAGGGCGGTGAAATCGCCCTTTTCCATCTCGATGGCGCGGCACACGCTGTGCACGCCAAACACCTTCGTTACGCGGCGGATGGCCTCGTCCATGTCGGTCATGTCGCTCACGTACACGCGGCTGTCGGAAAGCCACACGCGGCCGCCGGTTTCCTTCACGGCGTCGCGCACGCGGCTGACGAGCATTTTGAGGAAGGTGGGACGGTTGAGTCCCTTCAGAAAGATTTCGCCGAAGCGAACCTGCAGAACTTCGCGCAAAGGGGGTTCCTCCTTGAATAATGGTAGAGTGCGGGCAACGGCCCAATGTGTACCGGCTCAGCCGGTTAGCGGCGTACAAATTTACGCAGCATGGTGACTTTTTCGATGATCTTTTCAGCCGTGAAGCGCATTTCCTCTTCGGTGTTGAAGGGGCAGAGGCTGATGCGGATGGCCGCCTCCATCACATTTGGCTTTTGGCCCATGGCCTTGAGCACGCTGGAATGCTTGCCCTTCTTGCTGGAGCAGGCGCTGCCGGTGCCCACGAGGACGCCGTCGGCCTCCAGCGCGTGCAGCAGGGTTTCGGCGCGCACGGGCGGGAAGGCCACGTTCAGGATGTGCCCCGCGCTGTGCGCATCATCCGCCGGAAGGCCGAGCACGGTGGTTTCCGGCAGGGCTTCGGCAAGCTGATTCAGCAGAAGCTGCTTGAGTTTAAGCATGTGTTGCATGGCGTCTGCGGGGTAGTGCTCCACAGCGGCGCGCATGCCTGCGATGGCGTAGGTGTTTTCGGTGCCGCTGCGCAGGTCGTTCTGCTGGCCGCCGCCGGCCATCTGCGGCTGGATGCGCACGCCGTCGCGGATCACCAGCGCGCCCACGCCCTTGGGGCCGTGGAACTTGTGCGCGCTGAGGGCGTAGCTTTGCACCTTGAGCTGCTTGAAGGAAAACGGCACGCGCAGGTAGCCCTGCACGCCGTCCACGTGGATGGCGGCTTTCTCAGCCAGCTCATCGCGCAGGGCGCAGATGTCCGAAATGGGCATGATCACGCCCGTTTCGTTGCACACCTGCATCACGCAGATGAGGCGGGTGTTTTCGCTCAGCATTTCGCGAAGGGCGGACAGATCCACGCTGCCGTTTGGCAGAAGCGGAATTTCGCGCGCGGTCATGCCAAGGCGCTTTTCGGCTTCGAGGCAGGCGTTTTTCACGGCGGCGTGCTCGGCAGCGGTGTAGAGCACATCGCCCTTTTCGCGCTGCATGGCCAAAAGGCCAAAGATAGCCAGGTTGTCGCTCTCGGTGCCGCCGGAGGTGAAGATGACGTTTTTCTCGTTTGCCTGCAGGCTGGCAGCAATCACCCTCCGCGCATCAGCAAGTGCACGCTCGGCCTGCATGGCCGGTGCATAGAGCGCGGAGGGGTTGTAGAAGGCGTCCAGCATGCAGGCGTTCATGGCCTCCACCGTCTCCGGGATGGGGCGGGTGGTGGCGCTGTTGTCCAGATAAACCTGCATATTCGGTTTTACTCCTGATACACGCCGTGGGGCAGATACTTGCGGATCATATCCACCAGCTCGTCGGAGGGCTCAAAGACGATGATGTTCTTGGCGCTCTCCTTCTGATAGTAGAAGTAGTAGAGCTTGGCGTCGCGGTTGAGGAACCAGTTGCGGCGCTTCATGCCGGGCATGTTGATGAACTTGCGGAAGGCGTTGGAATCCACCGGGCCGAAGGATTCCACGTTCTTCACCCTCATGGTGCCCAGGGTCTTGCGCTTCTGGTTGTTGAACACCTGCGCAAAGTCCAGATCGCCGTTGGTGAAGGTGTACTCATACTCGGTCCTGAGGCGGTCGCGGCGCAGGAACAAAAGCACCGCAATGCCCAGCATCGCCAGCGTCTGAATGAGGCCGAACACGTTGAACTGCACAAACAGCACCTGCAGGTACATGAAGCCCAGAATGGCGGAAATGACCATCACGACATTGGCCAGCACGTACAAAACGCTGCTCATGCCGCGGTTGCGCTTGACGACGACTTCTTCCATAAAATGATCCATAACAAAAGTACCTCCTTTAGTGATTGACCAAAATCAACAGATACACGCCCGCGATGACCAGCCCCAGCAGCGCGCCGCAGGCAACCTCGATGGGCTTGTGGCCGATGAGCTCCTTGAGCTCCACATCGGAGATGGGCTGGCCCTTGATGAGCACCATGTCCAGAATGCGGTTGATGATGGTGGCCTGACGCCCCGTTTCGCGCCTTACGCCGGTGGCGTCGTACATGACCACGCTGGTAAACACCATGCCGATGGCGAAGTACGGCGTATCAAAGCCATACAGCGCGCCGGTCAGCACCGTGCCCGCCACGCACATGGCGGTGTGGCTGCTGGGCATGCCGCCGGAGCCGTGGAAACGGTGGATGTCCCACTCCCTTTCCACCAGATAGTGGATGGGAATCTTCAGCGCCTGAGCCAGAAACCAGCCAATCATGGCTGCAAACAGCACATGATTGTGCAGGATGCCGGAAATGGAATGCACGCGCGCCACGCTCCTTTGGTAAACGTCCTATCCATGATACATCATTCACATCTTGCGCACAAGGGTTTTTCTGGCCAGATCAGACAATTTTTCGCCCTTGCGGCCAAAAAGGCGCATGGCGGATACGGCATCGTCCACGGCAGCCTGCGCGTCTTTGCGCGCCTGCTCCACGCCGCACACGGCGGGCCAGGTCATCTTGCCGCGCTGCGCGTCCATGCCGGTCTGCTTGCCCAAAAGCGCCGCGTCGCCCTCGATGTCCAGCAGGTCGTCCACAATCTGGAACGCAAGGCCGATGCCGCGGCCGTACACGCGCCCGGCTTCAATCTGTTCCTCCGTGGCTCCGGCCAGCATGAGGCCTGCGGTGATGGGCGCGGTGAGCAGATCCGCCGTTTTGTGCAGGTGGATGTAGCGCACGCTTTCGCGCGAAGGCTCGCAGCCTTCCAGCTTCACGTCCAGCGTCTGCCCGGCGATCATGCCGCACACGCCCGCTCGATGGGCAATCTCGCGCATGGCGGATACGGCCTCGGCGGGATGAGCCTGCGTGAAGGGCGCGCCCAGCATGGTTTCGTAGGCCATGTTGAGCAGGCCGTCGCCCGCGAGGATGGCCATGTTTTCGCCGTACACGCGGTGGTTGGTGGGCTGGCCGCGGCGCAGCTCGTCGTCGTCCATGGCGGGCAGGTCATCGTGAATGAGCGAGTAGGTGTGGATCATCTCCAGCGCGCAGGCAAAGGGCAGCACGCTTTCCCAATCCTCCTTCACCAGGTGATACGCCGCCAGAAGCAGCGTGGGGCGGATGCGCTTGCCGGGCAGAAGCAGGCTATAGCGCATGGCGCTGCGCAGGGGCTGCGGGGGCAGGTTTTCCATGGGGTCGCGCTCGACGGCCTCGGTTACGGGTGCGTCGCCTGCGTTTTGCAGCATGGCAAGGGTTTCCAGGTACTGCTCCACGGCTTGCTGATACATCTTCATGCTTGTCACCTCAGTCGTTGATCACATCGGCAGGCACGGCGGTCACCTCGCCGCTGGCGGCTTTGCGCACCTCCAGCATGCGGCCTTCGATCTCGTCCAGCTTTCCGGCCAGCTCGGCGGAGAGCTTTGTGCCTTCCTCGTAGAGCTTGAGCAGCTCGTCCAGCGGCTGATCGCCCTTTTCCATCTGCTGGGCGATGTCCTCCAGCCGCTTCAGACCCTCTTCAAAAGGCAGGGCTTTGGGTTTTTTGGCTGCCATATCGGTCATTCCTTTCCTTGTTCGTCCACCGTGGCGGCGATGCGGCCATCGGCCATCACCAGCGTCAGGCGGTCATGCGGCCTGGCCTGCTGCACGCTGCGCAGCGCCTTGCCGTCCTTCAAAACCACGGCGTAGCCGCGCTGCATGGTCTGCATGGGGCCGGAGGTTTTGAGGCGGATATCGGCCTGCGCCAGCCGGTTTTTCAGTCGGGTGAGGGCAAGCTGCATGCGGCTGTCCAGCTGCATGGGCACGCCCGCGATGCGCTGACGACGCTGCGCGATGTGCGCGTTCATCAGCGTATCCAGCTTGAGCGAGGCAGATTGCAGGCTGGTGCGCATGCGCGCGGTCTGCGCCTCGGGCGACTGGGCGGCGATGCGCGCGGCAAGCTGGTTGAGCGCAAGGCGCTTGCGGCTCACGGCGTGCGCCATGGCGCCCTCCAGCCGGTCGGCAAGCAGCGCTGCATCCTGCAAAAGGGCGGCTTTTTCCGGCACGGCCACTTCCGCAGCGGCGGATGGCGTGGCGGCGCGCACATCGGCGGTGAAATCCGCAATGGTAAAATCTGTCTCATGACCCACGGCGCTGATGACGGGTTTCTCGCACGCAGCGATGGCGCGGGCGACCACTTCCTCGTTGAACGCCCACAAATCCTCCATGCTGCCGCCGCCGCGCCCCACGATGATCACATCCACCTCGGGCAGGCTGTCCAGCACGCGGATGCCCTCGGCAATCTCCCCCGCCGCGCCCTCGCCCTGTACCTTGACCGGGTACAGGTACAGCGGCATGCCGGGAAAGCGCCGCCAGGCGACGCGGGCGATATCGTGCACCACCGCGCCGGTTTTGCTGGTGGCAATGCCGATGCCGCGCGGCAGGAAGGGCAGCTTCTGCTTGCGCGCGGGGTCGAAGAGCCCCTCGGCGGAGAGTTTCTTTTTGAGCGCCTCAAAGCGCAGGTACAATTCGCCCAGCCCGTCGGGCTCCATCGCCTCCGCGTAGAGCTGGTACGACCCGGTTTTGACATATAATCCCACGCTTCCGTACACGCGCACGCGCTGGCCGTTTTCCGGCCGGAACGCAAGCCCTGCTGCGGCGGAGCGGAACATGGCGCAGTTGACGGCGGCCTCCTCGTCCTTGAGGGTAAAATACCAATGGCCGCTCACGTGGCGCTTCAGGTTGCTCAGCTCGCCCGTCACGCACACGCCCTGCAGGAGCGGATCGGACGCGAGGGAGCGGCGCACGTAGTCGTTGAGCTGCGTGACGGAGAGTTTCAGGCCTTTTCCCTTCATTTGGCAAACGCCTTCTCCGCAGCGTCCACGGTGTTGGACATCAGCATGGCGATGGTCATCTTGCCCACGCCGCCGGGAACGGGCGTGATCCACGAGGCTTTCTCGGCCACGGGCTCAAAGTCCACATCGCCGCACAGCTTGCCGTCCACGCGGTTGATGCCCACGTCCACCACCACAGCGCCTTCCTTGACCATATCGGCGGTGATGAAGCGCGGCTTGCCGATGGCGGCCACCAGGATGTCGGCGCGGCGGGTGTGCTCGGCCAGGTCCTTGGTGCGGCTGTGGCACACGGTGACGGTGGCGTTCTCCTGCAGAAGGAGCAGCGCCATGGGTTTTCCTACGATATTGCTGCGGCCTACGACCACCGCTTCCTTGCCGGAAATGTCGATGCCGGCGGTCTTGAGCATGTGCAGCGCGCCCTTGGGCGTGCAGGCCACCACGCAGTCCAGCCCGCGGGAGAGGCGGCCGGCGTTGATATCGTGGAAGCCGTCCACGTCCTTTTCAGGCAGGATGAGCGAAAGCGCGCGGTCGCTGTCCAGATGGCGCGGCAGGGGCAGCTGCACCAGAATGCCGTGCACGGCGGGATCGGCGTTGGCCTTGATGATTTCGGCTTCCAGCGCCTCCTGCGTGGTATCCGCAGGCATGCGCAGCGTGGTGGAACGCACGCCCAGACGCGCGCAGGCCTTCTCCTTGTTGGCCACGTAGGTCTGGCTGGCGGGGTCGTCGCCCACCAGAATGACGGTGAGGCCGGGAATGTTGCCCTGTGCAACCATCGCATCCACGCGCAGCTTGAGTTCCGCCTCCAGCTGGGCGGAAATGATCTTACCATCCAGAATCTGAGCAGGCATTGCGCTCACTCCTTGCTCGTCAAATATTTCTTCATACCGATGGCAGCCACGCCAGCGGCGTTATCCGCGCTGTACTGCGGCTGCCCGAACAGCACCTCAATGGGTCTGCGCTGCTTGCTCAGCCTGCGGCTGAGCTCCCTGCGCAGCAATGTGGACGAGGCCACGCCGCCCACCACCAGCGCCGTGCGCACATGCGCCTTTTCGCATGCGCCTGTAAGCAGACGCGCCACCGTGCGCGCCAGCACGTCGAACACCTCGGCGGCAATCTGCTCCGGGCTCATCTGCCCTTCGCGGATCCACTGCTGCGCTTTGGTTTCCACGCCGGAGAGATGGCAGGTGACGCCGTCCTTTTCAAAGCTGACGGGCAGCAGGTTCTGCACCTCTCCCCCATAGCTCATGGCCAGCTTTTCCAGATGCGGCCCCGCCGGAAACGGCAGCCCCAGCGCCACGCCCACGCGATCCACCAGCTGGCCTGCGTGCAGATCCGCGCAGCCGCCGATGAGCGTGAGTTTGCCATCGCGGCATTCCAGCAATTCCGTCGTGCCGCCGCTCAGGTGCAGGGCGACAAACGCGCCCTCCGGCTCCGCGTTTCCAATCAGCCCGGCGGCAATGTGCCCCTGCTGGTGCGATGTTTCAAACAGCGGCACGCGCAACGCATCGCTGAGCACCTTGGCATGGCCGAGCCCCACCGTGAACACGGGCATGTAGCTGTCCGCCTCGTCTCTGGGGGATGCCGATGCGCACACCGCGGCAATCTCCGCGTCCTGCCCGTCCAGCTGACGGCGCAGCTCCTCCACCACCAGCGGCATTTGCTTCACATGCGCAAAAACGGCCTCGCTCTGGCGAAGGCCGCGTTGTCCCTGCGCAACCGGCAGCAGCATCCGCGAGGCGGCAAGCACCTCGCCCTGCTCGCTGACGGCTGCAGCAGAGGTCGTATAGCAGCTGGTGTCAAAACCCAACGTTACACGCATTGCTTATTTCTCCTCAGGCTTCTCTTCGGCCTCAGGCTCGCGCTTGTCGCGCTCCATGGCGCCCAGCACGCCGTTGATGTAGCGGCTGCTCTTGGGCTCGCTGTAGCGGTTGGCCATGCTCATGGCCTCGCTGATGGCCACGTTGTCGGGCACATCATCGCGGTGGAACAGCTCGTACGCCGCAAGGCGCAGAATGCTCAAATCCACATGCGGCACGCGGTCCAGCGTCCACGAGCCGGTGGAAAATTTTTCAATGCTCTCGTCCAGCTCGCTCTCGTGCTTCTCCACACCGGCAAGCACGTCGTCGATGTACGCACGCTCGCTCTTGCTGGGGTGCAGCTCACCCTCGGCAGGATTCAGCGTGGAAAGCTGCTCGTACACCAGATCCAGAGATTCGTCGTCGGCTTCGCCGCCCGACAGCCGCTCATACAGCAGCTGCATGGCAGCCTGTCTGGCAATAGAACGCGCCATAGTCGTTACACTCCGTTTCAATCGTTTGTATGGGATTACGGGGGGCCTCCGGCGGCCAAAGGGCGCCGCCCTTTGGCAACCTGCTCAAGGGGCTAAGCCCCTTGAGAATCCCGTGTATTGAGGCCGTTTTACGGCCTCAAGGGGTTTACTCGTCTTTAGGAGGGAATACCTTGTTGATGGTGGATTTCACAGCTTCGCCCTTGTCCTTGCTCGCGCCGATGAAGTAGCCGATGGCGGCCAGGATGATGACAAACAGCGTGCGCCAGAAGCCCATGTAGAGAAGCATGAGCGCCAGCAGCGCGCCCAGCGCGGCGCAGATCACGCCGCACAGCGGGGTACCGGTACGGAATTTGTTCATTATGCCTGCGCCTCCTCGCTCTGTTCGGGTTCTGCGGCGGGTTCTTCGGGCTCGGTTGCTTCAGCCTCGGGCGCTTCTGCAACGGGCTCTGCTGCCGCTTCGGGTTCTTCGGTTGCCTCGGGCTGCGCGGTTTCTTCCACCGTCACCTCTTCCTGCGCCTCGATGATCTCGGGCAGGGGCTTGGTTTCCTCCGCCGGCTTTGCGGCGTAGGTCTGCGGCTCTTCCTTGTGCTGGCAGATCTGATCCACCGGCAGGGGC
Source organism: bacterium (assembly GCA_029009515.1). Classification (GTDB taxonomy): domain Bacteria; phylum Bacillota; class Clostridia; order Christensenellales; family Aristaeellaceae; genus Limiplasma. The sequence continues at coordinate 2,501 of JAQXJZ010000145.1, read as the reverse complement.
AGGGTGTCCTCGCTCAGGGACAGATCAGCGGGCGGCGCAAGGCGGGCAACGTCGGTTTCCACCTTCACGCGCACCTCGTACACGTCCACGCCGCTGCAGGAGGTGATGTACTGCTTGATCTGCTTCTGCAGCGCGTTCACCGCCAGCGGGATATTGACGCCGCTCATCAGCAGAATGCGGATTTCCACGCTGATGCCGCTGCGCACGCGGTAGATGCGGATATGGTTCACCTTCAACTCCGGGTGAGCCTCCACGCACTTTTTGACCATGTTCTCCAGCGCCTTCATGGAGATGCTCATATCGCCGTACTCCGTGCGCTGCAGCACAAAGCCCTTTTCCCTGCGGCGGCGGAACAGCAGCCCCACGCCGCGCAGGCCGATGAGCGCCAGCACCGCGCACACGGCCACAACAACCCAGCGCACCCAGCCCTGCAGGATGAGGGACAGATAATTGCCCAGGTGGATCACGCCGAAGCAGTGCAGGATCACTGCCGCAGCGCACAGCAAAAGCACCACGCCCATCAGGGCGGAAAAAATGCGGTCACGGACGCGCAGTTTCATGTGCAGACCTCCCTTTTCTGTATCTGCTCCATGAGCCAGCGGCTCATAAGGAAAAAACTTTGGGCAGGAAAAGCAATGCCTGCCCCGGGCCGAATGACCGGCCCGGAACAGGTGGCATGCAGTTATTCTTCCTCAGCGCTTTCTTCAGCCGCTTCTTTCGCAGCTTCCGCTTCGGCCTTGGCCGCTTCCATTTCCAGGTCGGCGGCGGTGGGCTCGTGCTCCTCGGCGGGGGTGGGCTCGCCTTCAAACTCCACATGCACGGGCTCGGCGGGCTTCACAGGCTCGGCGGGCGCTTCGGCCTTGGGGGCTTCGGCCTTGGGAGCTTCCTCCGCCTTGGTCAGACCCGGCAGCTCGCTCATGCCTTCCAGCGCCTTCTGCTCCTTCTCAAAGCTCACGCCCTGTACGTGCACGTCCACGCGCACCACATGCAGGCCGGTCATGCTTTCGATGGACTTGCGCACGTTCTCCTGTACGGCGGCGGCGCAGGTCTGGATGGGCGTGCCGTATTCCACGATCAGGTAGACGTCCACGGCAGCCTCTTCGGTGCCCAGCTCCACCTTCACGCCCTTGGTGATGTTCTTGTTGCGGCCAAACTTTTCGGTGATGCTTCCGGCGGAGCACATGCCGGCCACGCCTTCCACCTCATTGGCAGCCACGCCCGCAATGATGGCGATGACTTCGTTCGCGTATGTAATGGTACCCGTGGAATCATTCTCCTGATCCAGGGTCAAGGGCAGATTGTCCTTTTCCTTCTTGGTGGCCATATTCCACACCTCCTGATAGGGATCGATCACGTCTGAAAAGCAAACGCAGTCTGATACAGCATTCAGTATACCAGAAATCCGCGCGCTTGACAATCGTTTCGGGGTTTATTCCTCTTCGTCCTTGACGATAGCGATGTGCAGCTCGTCCAGCTGCTTTTGTTCCACTTCGCCGGGCGCGCCCATCATCAGGTCCTGCGCGTTCTTGTTCATGGGGAAGGCGATGACCTCGCGGATGGCGTCCTCGCCGGCCAGCAGCATCACCATGCGGTCCACGCCGGGAGCGATGCCGGCATGAGGCGGCGCGCCGTAGCAGAAGGCGTTGTACATGGCGGGGAACTTGGCCTTCACGTCCTCTTCGCCCAGGCGCACCATCTGGAACGCCTTGATCATGATCTCGGGGTCGTGGTTACGCACAGCGCCGGAGGAGAGCTCCACGCCGTTGCACACCAGGTCGTACTGGAAGGCGGTGATGGAAAGCGGGTCCACCTCGCCCCTGGCGGCCTTGTCCAGAATCTCCGCGCCGCCGTTGGGCATGGAGAAGGGATTGTGGCAGAATTCCAGCTCGCCGCTTTCCTCGCCGATTTCGTACATGGGGAAATCCACGATCCAGCAGAACTCGTACTGTTCCTTGTCCATGTGGCTGGGGCACAGCTCGCCCAGCAGCTTGCGCATGGCACCGGCGGTCTTCTGGGCGGCCAGCTTGGCGCCGCAGGTGAGGCCCACGAAGGTGTTGGGCTTGAGGCCCAGTTTCTCAATCAGCTCGTCCTTCTGATCCTTGACGAACTTGGCGATGCCGCCGGCGATTTCGCCCTTCTCGTCCAGCTTGAACCAGAAGGCCTTGTTGGCGGTGAGCATTTCCACATCGGCGCACAGCTTGTCAATCTGCTTGCGGGTGGCGGTCATATCGCTGACCACGATGGCCTTCACGGTCTGGCCTTCAAAGGGGCCGAAGCCGCACTTGCCGATCAGCTCGGTCACGTCCTGCACGGTCAGGTCGATGCGCAGGTCAGGCTTGTCGGAGCCGTACTTTTCCATGGCCTCGGTGTAGGGAATGCGCTTGAAGGGCGCGGAGGAGGCGCGGTTGTACAGGCCGTACTTGGCAAAGATGGGCGGCAGCACGTCCTCCAGCACGGCGAAAACATCGTCCTGAGAAGCGAAGGACATTTCCATGTCCAGC
>JAQXJZ010000144.1 GCA_029009515.1 bacterium | reverse complement strand
ACAGGACTTGAACCTGCATGTCCTTAAGAACACATGAACCTGAATCATGCGCGTCTGCCAATTCCGCCATTCCCGCTTGGAATGCGAAAAGTATTATAGCACACCTGAAGGGGTTTGTAAATCATCTTTTCAATATTTTTTTGTTGTCTCCGGCAGCAACAAAAGGGTTGACAGGGGGTGGGCTTCATCCTATACTTTCAGCAGATTCATCTTCTTTTTACATCTATATAAGGAGGAAAACGCCATGCCCGTTTTGGATATGCCGCTTTCGAAGCTGCAAACCTACCTTGGTCAGAATGAATGCCCCGCCGATCTGGACCGGTACTGGGATGAGGGCATTGCCGAAATGGAGGCCCTCGGCACGGATTGCGAACTGCAGCAGGCCGTGCTGCTTCCCAACGCCGTGGGCTATCACCTGTGGTTCACGGGCGTTGGCGGCGCGCGCATCCACGCCATTTTTGTGCGTCCGCGTCAGGTGGACAAGCCCCTGCCCGCCGCGCTCAAGTTTCATGGCTATACCGGCGACTGCGGAAGTTTCAGCGATCTTTTGTGCTGGACGTCGGCCGGCATGTGCGCCGCGTCGCTGGACTGCCGCGGTCAGGGCGGCCTGAGCGAGGACAGCGGCCGGGTGAAGGGCAACACGCACCACGGCCACATCATCCGCGGCCTGGACGACGAGGATCCCCGCAAGCTGTACTACCGCAGCGTTTTTCTGGATACCGCCCAGCTGGCGCGCATCGTGATGGCCATGGACTGCGTGGATGAACAGCGCGTGGGCGCGTTTGGCGGATCGCAGGGCGGCGCGCTGACGCTGGCCTGCGCGGCGCTCACGCCCAAGCTGTGCCGCGCCGCATCGCAGTATCCGTTCCTGTCGGATTACCGCCGCGTGTGGGACATGGATCTGGACAAGGACGCCTACAGCGAGCTGAAGGAGTACTTCCGCCACTTTGATCCCCTGCATGAGCGCGAGAGCGAAATCTTTGCCAAGCTGGGCTACATCGACCTGCACAACATGGCGCACCGCATCCGCGCCAGGGTGCGCATGTATACCGGCCTGCAGGATAACATCTGCCCGCCGTCCACCCAGTTTGCCGCCTACAACCGCATCACCGCCGAGAAGGATGTGAAGATCTATCCCGACTTCGGCCATGAGTATCTGCCCGGCCAGCAGGATGATACCCTGCTCTTCCTGAGCGAAATGTAAAAGGAGAAAAACGCCATGCTCCGCCAGTCTGCCTTCTGCACCGACCGCCCCATGCTCAAGGGCGCGCTGCACTGCCACACCACCCGCTCCGACGGCAAGACCACGCCGGAGGAGACCATCGCCCAGCATGAACAGATGGGCTATGATTTTCTCGCCCTCACGGATCACCGCATCTACAACTACAAAAACTACCTGCCCGGCAGCAAGCTCACCATCATCCCCGGCATGGAGATGGACCGCCACATCGCGCCCCAGCACCCCATCCACTGCTTCCACTCCGTGTGGCTGGGCCGCGAAAAGCCGCACAACCCCTTTGAGCAGGATCAGACCTTCGAGCGCGGCGAGGTGGCGGATCAGCACGAATTCCAGAAGCTGCAGGACATGGGCCACGAAAACGGCCAGCTGACCTTTTACTGCCATCCCCAGTGGAGCGGCACCTATACGCGCGAGTTTGACCAGCTCAAGGGCAACTTTGCCATGGAGCTGTGGAACTCCGGCTGCGTGCTGGAATACGGAGACGACGCCAACAACGGCTGGATCTGGGATGAGCTGCTGCGCCAGGGGCAGCGCATCTGGGGCGTGGCGGTGGACGACGGCCACAGCGCCGTGCAGCACGGTCTGGGCTGGGTGCGCGTGAATGCCGAAAACAACGTGGACAGCATTCTCGAAGCGCTCAAGAACGGCGCGTTCTATTCCTCCACCGGCCCGGAAATCTACGATTTCTGGATTGACGACGACCGTCAGGCGCACGTGAAATGCTCGCCCTGCGCGTCCGTGCGCTTCTTCTGCTCCGAGCGCGTCCTGCGCAGGCAGTTCAACGAGGACGGCGCCCCCGTGACCGAGATGACGCTGTTCCTGCCCGTGCCGGAGTATTTCCCGTACCTGCGCGTGGAAGTGACCGACCAGCAGGGCCGCGTGGCGTGGAGCAACCCCATTTTCTTTGACTGATATCACTTGACGCAAAGGAGAAACATCATGAATTTTCTGCCTGTCCCTCAGAAGGTGTCCTATGGCGAGGGCGTGTTTCCCATCCGGTTCTACACCCGCATTGTGCTCACCAACACCGCGCCCTCCGCGCTGCTCTATGCGCAGATGCTGAAGAGCGACCTGCGCAAATACGCTGGTCTGGACATTGCCATCCTGCGCGGCAAGCCCACGGCTTCGGACGTGGCGCTTGGCATCGATCCTGCGCTGGCTGAAAATGCCTACCGCATTTCCATCCGCCCTGAAAGCGCGCAGGTATCCGCTGGCAGCGATGAGGCGCTGCTCAACGCCGTGCAGACGCTGGGTCAGTGGATTCAGCGCCACGGGGCGCATCTGCCTGCTCTGGAGGTGGAGGACTGGCCGGATCTGCCTAACCGCGGCTATTATCAGGATTGTTCGCGCGGCCGCGTGCCCACGCTGGAAACGCTCAAGCAGGTGGCGGATCTGCTCTGCCGCTACAAGATCAACGAGTGGCAGCTGTACGTGGAGCACACCTACCTGTTCCGCGGCCTGAGCGAGGCATGGCGCGAGGATACGCCGCTGACCGCGCAGGACATTCTGGAGCTGGACGCCTACTGCCGCGCGCGCCATATCGATCTGGTGCCGTCGCTGTCGTCCTTCGGCCACATGTACAAGATCCTGTCCACCAAAACCGCCTGCGAATTCTGCGAGATGGAGGACAGCGAAAAGATCCCCTTCACCTACACCTACTGGGGCAGCCACCACACGCTCAACGTGTCTCACCCCGGCGCGATGGATTTCATCAAGGGGCTGATCAGCGAATACATGGCGCTGTTCTCCTCGAAGAAGTTCAACATCTGCTGCGATGAAACCTACGACCTGGGCAAGGGCCGCAGCAAGGCGCTGGCCGATGAGAAAGGCGTGAAGGAGCTGTACGTGGCGCATGTGAGCGAGCTGTGCCAGTGGCTTTTGGATCAGGGAATCACGCCGCAGTTCTGGGGCGATATCATGTACCGCCAGCCCGAAAGCTACGATCGCATCCCCAAGGGCGTCATCTGCCTCAACTGGGGTTATTCGCCCACGCAGCGCGAGGACGAGATTGCCACCCTCGCCCAAATGGGCGCCACGCAGTACGCCTGTCCCGGCGTGTGCACGTGGAACCGCTGGTTCCCGCTCATGCGCGACAGCTACGACAACATCCGCCTCATGTGCGCCTATGCGCACAAGTACGGCGCCATCGGCCTGCTCAACACCGACTGGGGCGATTACGCGCATGTGTGCCATCCGGCGTTTTCCGCGCCGGGCATCCTTTACGGCGCGGCCTTTGGCTGGAACAGCGCCCAGCAGGATTTTGACGAGCTCAACGCTGCCATTTCCTTCCTGCACTTCGGTGATGCGAGCGGAAAGTTTGTGGAGCTGATGGCGCAGCTGGCGCACAAGGAGGTATTCGAGTGGTTCCACATGGTGCGCTGGATTGAGCAGCCCGACGCAGAGAAGCGATCCGCGCACATGAGCCATTCCGATCCTGCGTGCGTGGAAAGCGTGAACGCCGAGGTGGACAGCATTGTGAGCCGGATGGCCGCGTGCATTCCCGGCATGGAAGCCGATATGCGCAGCATTGCGCAGGCGGTATCCGTGGTGGCGGCAGGTGTGAAGATTTTCAACGAGATTTGTGTATACATTCACGTGCACTTTGAGGGTGCGCGGATGGAATGCCGCAGCGGATGGAATCTGGCCAGCGATCTGGAGCACTGGTTCTACGCGTACAAGGAGCTGTGGCGCACGGTATCGCGCCAGAGCAGGCTGGATCAATTGCAGCACGTGATTGACGGGTATGCGGATATGCTGCGGGCGAAGTGAGGGGGAGGTGTCTGCGGCACGTGAAGGAGTGAAGTTTCCGGCCGTTGGGCGGAAAGATTTGGTTAGGTGTGCGGGTGCTCTTCACCCAACAATATCAAGCCGTCGGAACACGCAAGTAAGGCGTGCAGGCAACTCGTCAAGCTTCCCCTTGAGGGGAAGCTGTCCCGGAGGGATTGATGAGGTGGCCAGTTGCTCGTGCGCGCAAGCTGCTTTTATGTCTTTCCTCTTCCAGTCGAGCTGACGAGGAACAGGGGGTGCCTCCGGCGGCCAGAGGATCCAGGGGAAACATCGAGGTTTCCCCTAGACCCTCTGGACTCCCTGACCCTTTCTCCGACCAGGGGGAACCCCTGGACCCCAGCGAGTTGAGTGTATCTTTCTTTCGGGTTGCTGTGGTTT
>JAQXJZ010000143.1 GCA_029009515.1 bacterium | reverse complement strand
TCATATGTGGGATTCTTAAGGGCCTCAGGCCCTTAAGCAGGTGGTCTGGAGGGCGGCGCCCTCCAGCGCCTCCCTGCCGTTACTCTTCCGTCCCCTCGGCGCTCTCCACGCTCGCCTCAAACTCGGCCTCGTCGTCCTCCTCTTCGGCTTCCTTTTCGGCGCGGGCAACGCCCACAATCTTGGTGTCCTCGCCAAGGCGCATCAGGCGCACGCCCTGCGTGGCGCGGCCGCTTTCGCGGATGTCAGCCACATGCATGCGGATGATGGTGCCCTCGTCGGTGATGAGCAGGATGTCCTCATCCTCGTCCACGCCCAGCTGAGCGGCGAGCTCGCCGGTCTTGTCGGTCAGGGTCATAGCGCGGATACCCATGCCGTTGCGGCCCTGTTCGCGGTACTGCTCGGGATCGGTGCGCTTGCCGTAGCCGCCAACGGTGATGGCCAGCACCTTCTGACCTTCGCGGATGGGGCTCATATCGATCAGCTCGTCGCCTTCCTTGAGCTTCATGGCCTTCACGCCCATGCCGGTGCGGCCGATGATGCGGATGGTGGATTCGTGGATGCGCAGTGCGCGGCCCATGCGGCTGCCGATGATCAGGCTGGTGTCGCCATCGGTGAGGTTGACGGCGCACAGCTCATCGTCTTCCTTCAGGGTGATGGCGATGAGGCCGGACTTGCGCAGGTTGGCAAACTCGCTGTACGGAGTGCGCTTGATGATGCCGCCCTTGGTCATCATGACCAGATTGGCAGTCTCGATGTCACGCGGCACAGGGATCATGGCGGTGATCTTTTCGTCCGCGGCAATCTGCAGCAGGTTGACGATGGCCATGCCGCGCGCGGTGCGGCCAGCCTCGGGAATCTGGTAGCACTTGAGGTTGTACACGCGGCCGCGGTTGGTGAAGAACATGATTTCGTCGTGGGTATTGACCACAATCATGCGCTCCACAAAGTCCTCTTCGCGGGTGGCCATGCCGGTCACGCCCTTGCCGCCGCGGTGCTGCGCACGGTAGGTGGACTTGGGCAGGCGCTTCACGTAGCCCAGATGGCTCATGGTGACCACCATGTCGTCGGACTGGATGAGATCCTCAATGTCGATCTCACCTTCCAGCACAGTCAGCTCCGTGCGGCGCGGATCGGCAAACTTGTTGCGGATCTCGGTCATCTCTTCCTTGATGACGCCCATCAGCAGGCCTTCGTCAGCCAGCAGGCTGCGGTAGTAGGCGATGTTCTTCTGCAGCTCGTCGTACTCAGCCTGCAGCTTGTCGCGTTCCAGACCGGTCAGGCGGGCCAGACGCATATCGAGGATGGCCTGCGCCTGCTTGTCGGAGAAGGCGAAGCGCTCCATCAGAGCCGTACGGGCGGCGGGCGTATCAGCGCTGCCGCGGATGATGGCCACAATCTCGTCGATGTGGTCCAGTGCCTTCAGCAGACCCTCCAAGATGTGGGCGCGCGCCTCGGCCTTGGCCAGATCGTACTTGGTGCGGCGGGTGACAACGTCCTTCTGATGCTGGATGTAGTGGTACAGCATCTCGCGAAGGCTGAGCACCTTGGGCTCGCCATTGACCAGCGCCAGCATGTTGGCGCCGAAGGTCTCCTGCATGGAGGTGTGCTTGTAGAGGTAGTTGAGCACCACGGTGGGATGCACGTCGCGCTTGAGCTCAATGACGATGCGCATGCCGTTGCGGTCGCTTTCATCGCGGATGTCGCTGATGCCTTCCAGGCGCTTCTCGTGCACCAGCTCGGCAATCTTCTCCACCAGCTTGGCCTTGTTGACCATGTAGGGGATCTCCGTAACCACGATGCGGCTGCGGTTGTTGGCCATGGTCTCGATCTCGGTCTTGGCGCGCACGATGATGCGGCCGCGGCCGGTGTGATACGCGGCACGGATGCCGCTCTGACCCAGGATCATGCCGCCGGTCGGGAAGTCCGGACCCTTGATGAACTGCATCAGTTCATCGGTGCCGGCGTCGGGATGGTCGATCATGTAGATGCAGCCGTCCACCACCTCGCCCCGGTTGTGGGGCGGAATGTTGGTGGCCATGCCGACGGCGATGCCGTTGGCGCCGTTGACCAGCAGGTTGGGGAAGCGGCTGGGCATGACGGTGGGCTGAAGCAGCGTCTCGTCAAAGTTGGGGTAGAAATCAACCGTGTCCTTGTCGATCTCGCCGATCAGGTGCAGGGTCAGCTTGTCCATTCGCGCCTCGGTGTAACGCATGGCAGCCGCGCCGTCGCCGTCGACGGAGCCGAAGTTGCCCTGGCCTTCCACCAGCGGGTAGCGCATGTTGAAATCCTGCGCCAGACGCACCATGGCGTCGTATACGCTGCTGTCGCCGTGGGGATGGTATTTGCCCAGCACGTCGCCCACGATACGGGCGCTCTTGCGGTAGGGCTTGTCCGGGGTCATGCCCAGCTCGTTCATGGCGTACAGAATGCGCCGGTGAACGGGCTTCAGGCCGTCGCGCACGTCGGGCAGAGCCCGGCTGATGATAACGGCCATGGCATAGCTGATAAAGGATTTTTTCAGCTCATGCTCAAGGTCGGTGGGGATCAGTTTGTCGCTAATCGTAGATGCCATTCGTTTCCCTCACTTGCAAACCCTTGGTTTCCGCCCTCCGGTGAAAAGCAAAGGCGTCGTCAAAAATCGCTGATGAATGCTTCAAAACGCTCATGGAACGGATTGCAGAAAACCGCCTGCTGCCTGCCGGGAACACCCGCGCTCCCAGTCAAGCCCCATTTTCCGCTTCCAGACCCGCGAGCCGTGGCACCTGTCGTGCCACGGCAGTAAAACCCCGGCCAACTCACTTTCTCTCAAGCAGTCC
>JAQXJZ010000142.1 GCA_029009515.1 bacterium | reverse complement strand
CTCATTGCGGGTGCACTGAGCGGCAGTGAACTTGTAAGCGCCGTGAGAGGTGCCGATTGCGATGGCCAGAGAGTCAACGCCGGTACGGGAGACGAACTCCTCGACCTCTTCGGGACGGGTGTAGGAGGAATCCTCGGCGGAGACCTTCACTTCGTCCTCAACGCCAGCCAGACGGCCCAGCTCGGCCTCAACGGTGACGCCGCGGTCGTGAGCGTACTCAACAACCTTCTTGGTCAGAGCGATGTTCTCCTCGAAGGAGTGATGGCTGCCGTCGATCATAACGGAGGTGAAACCGCCGTCGATGCAGCTCTTGCAGGTTTCGAAGTCAGCGCCGTGGTCCAGATGGACAGCGATGGGCAGATCGGTGTCCTGGATGGCGGCCTCGATCATCTTCATCAGGTAGACATGCTTGGCGTACTTGCGGGCGCCGGCAGACACCTGCAGCACCAGGGGAGCGTTCTCCAGCTTGGCAGCTTCGGTGATGCCCTGGATGATTTCCATGTTGTTGACGTTGAAAGCGCCAACGGCGTAGCCGCCTTCGTAGGCCTTCTTGAACATTTCCTTCGTATTGACGATAGGCATGGGTGATTTCCTCCTTTACATGGTGGGTCAGCATCTATTATAGCAGAAGTTTGGCGCATTGGGTAGTCCGCAAACCAAAATTATGTAGCATTTGGTCAACGCTTTTTTTCACGAAAGATTTGACATTTTCTGTGGAAAACGGTATGATGACATGATGTAAGAGTATCGCATTTTTCATGAGGAAAGGAGGATGGTTTTCATGCCCAATCCGTGGGACGAAGGCAATGCCGCCCGCGACCTGAGCTATTCCGATACCGCCTCCAATCCGTTTACGCCGCTCAATTATGCCGAGCGCCTGAAAAATGCGGGCAAGCGCCCGTCGGCGCAGACCGGACGCATGGACTACACGCCCGGCCAGCTTTACGGCAGCCAGTGGATGACCCCGCCCAAGCCCGTGGAGCCTGCCCAGCCGCAGCTGCCGCAGGGCCCGGCGCCGGGTCAGCCCTATGTGAGCACGCCCCTTTCCTACGAGCCGCTCACCCCGCCCGCGCCCCTGATGGGCGATCCGGTGCCTCCGGCCCCCGCGCCGCAGATGCCCCCGCCCAGCTACCTGCAGCCGCGCCGCAGAAGCCAGCGCGTGCAGGAGGCCTATCAGGCGGATGCGCCCGGCTATCAGCCGCAGGCCGGCATGCCGTATTCGGCGGATCTGTTCCAGCATCAGCCCACGGCCTACATGCCCACCGGCAACCCGGACGAAATGCCCTATCCGCCGGCCGATCCCGAGCCGTACTTTGAGCCGGGATACGCCGTGGAGGAACCCCAGCAGGAGATGGACTGGCGCGATCCCTTCACGCCCGCCGCGCGCAAGGAGGAAGCCCCCAAGGCAAAACCCCGCAAGGCGGCCGCGCCCGTCAGCCGTCCGCCCGTGCGCGTGGGCCGCGTGCTTGCGCTGGTGGCCGCAGCGGCCATGCTGCTGTTCTGCCTCATCGCGGGCGGGTCCATCGTGCTGGATCTGATGCACAACGAACGCGACCTGCAGGCCACGCGCGACGAGTACCGCCAGCGCACCGGCAGCGAATTGCAGATGGGCGCCGCGAGGGTGGATCTGCTGCCCAAGGGGCAGACCTATCAGCCCACCGCCACGCCTGCGCCCACGCCCGTCAGACCCACGCCCACGCCCGTCATTCCCATCCGCGAGGCTGCGGTGGCCGGGCTGAGCAGGCCGGACAGCGGCGAGCCCGTGGAGGCTGAAATGGCCACGCCCACGCCCGTGGTGCGCACCAGGCTGACCGGATACCCCAAAAACCCGCTTTGCAACGTGATGGACAGCATCAGTGAGCTGGTGAAGAACAACCCCGACGTGGTGGGCCATCTGGTGATTGACGGCGTTGTGGACGAGATTGTGATGCAGCGCAACAACACCTACTACCTCACCCACAACTCGCTGGGAGTTACCAGCCAGGCCGGCGCGGTGTTTGCCGATGAGAGCTGCACCTTCCGCTTCCCGCCGGAAAACTTGCTGCTGCGCGGCCAGAGCGCTGTGCCCGGCAAGGTGTTTGCGCCGCTGTGGCAGTTTGTGGAGGGCGGTCAGGCGTTTGTAAGCCAGCACACCACGGCGCGCCTCACCACGCTGTACGAAGAGGAAACCTACGAGCTGTTTGCCGTCATCGCCGCGAATAGCGATCCCGCTGGCAGCGGATACTTCAACTATGCCAGCCAGCCCACCTTCACCACCGACGAGGCCATGATGCAGTACGTCGGCATGGCCCGCCAGAACAGCCTGTACCAGTTTGGCACCGTGGTGGAGCCGGACGACCGCCTGCTCACCCTGGCGACGCTGGGCGGCGACACCTGTCTGGTGCTTCTGTACGCGATGAAATAATATGCAAATGAAAAATGCGGTTCCGGGTGCCGGGGCCGCATTTCGCGCATGAGGATTCTTTTTTGCGCGGGGTGCGCTGCGCGTGAGGTTGGTTCTCTTGTTGGTTGAGCTGACGAGGAACAGGAGATGCCTCCGGCGGCCAGAGGATCCAGGGGAAACATCGAGGTTTCCCCTAGACCCTCTGGACTCCCTGACCCTTTCTCCGACCAGGGGGAACCCCTGGACCCCAGCGAGTTGAGTGTATCTTTCTTTCGGGTTGCTGTGGTTT
>JAQXJZ010000141.1 GCA_029009515.1 bacterium | reverse complement strand
CCTGCGCAAGAACGTGGCCATTGGCTGCGAGGTGTGGATCCGCCGCAGCAACGACGTGATTCCCGAAATCATGGGCCGCGTGGGCGAAGCAGGGGAGAGCGAAACCGAAATTCTCCCGCCGACCGTCTGTCCTGCCTGCGGAGAGCCGCTGGTGGAGCGCGGCGCGCATCTGTTCTGCCTGAACCGCAATACCTGCAAGCCGCAGGCCGTTGCGCGTCTGGCTCACTTTGCTGGCCGCAACGCCATGGATATTGACACCTTCTCTGAAAAGACAGCGGAATTGCTCTATGACGCGCTGGGCGTGCATGACTGCGCCGACCTGTATCGATTGACCCCCAATGATCTGCTGGTGCTGGACGGTTTCAAGCAAAAGCGTGCCGAGAATCTGATCGCTGCGCTGGACAAGAGCCGCACCTGCACGCTGGACGCGTTCCTGTTCGCCATCGGCATTCCCAATATCGGGCGCAAAACGGCGCGCGATCTGGCCAATCACTTCGGATCGCTGGATGCGGTGAAGGCTGCCACGGTGGAAGAGCTGCTCAACATCCCCGAGGTGGGCGAGATTGTGGCTCGCAGCGTGGTGGAGTTCTTCAGCTTCCATGAGAATGTGGAAATGGTGGATCGCCTGCTGGCGGCTGGGGTGAATCCGCAGCACGAAAGTGACGCCGTTTCCGACGTGCTGGCTGGAAAGACCATCGTGGTCACCGGCACGCTGCCTTCGCTCAGCCGCGATGAGGCCGAATCGCTCATCGCCAAGCACGGCGGCAAGGCCTCCGGCAGCGTGAGCAAAAAGACCGCTTTCGTGCTGGCAGGAGAAAAAGCGGGCAGCAAGCTGACCAAAGCGCAGACGCTTGGCATTCCCGTGCTGGATGAGGAGGCATTCCTCCGTATGCTTTCACAAAGCTGACGGCAAACAATGATAAAAAATAGTCAAAAATGCGTTTTCCCCTTTTAACAATTGCCAAACTGTGCTATAATTTTTAATGTCTATCTCACCCCATTCTGTAAGGAGGCTATGAAATCCATGCAGTATTCCCGCGAAGTCGAGGAAATGGTATGCGTGAAGAAGGGCCCCAACCACGGCCCCGCTCCCATTCCTGAAGAAGGCAAATGGATCCAGGCGAAGGAAATCAAGGACATTTCCGGCCTGACCCATGGTATTGGCTGGTGCGCTCCTCAGCAGGGCACCTGCAAGCTGACCCTGAACGTCAAGCAGGGCATCATCCAGGAAGCTCTTGTCGAGACCATCGGCTGCTCTGGCATGACTCACTCCGCCGCTATGGCCAGCGAGATCCTGCCCGGCAAGACCATCCTGGAAGCGCTCAACACCGACCTGGTGTGCGACGCCATCAACACCGCCATGCGCGAGCTGTTCCTGCAGATCGTGTACGGCCGCACTCAGTCCGCTTTCTCTGACGACGGTCTGGTCATCGGCGCTGGTCTGGAAGACCTGGGCAAGGGCCTGCGTTCTCAGGTTGGCACCATGTACGGCACCCTGGAAAAGGGCCCCCGTTACCTGGAAATGGCCGAAGGCTACGTGCTGCAGATCGCTCTGGACAAGGACAGCCAGATCTGCGGTTACCAGTTCCTGTCTCTGGGCAAGATGATGGATGCCATCAAGAAGGGCATGAGCCCCAACGAAGCCTACGAGAAGAACATTGGCACCTACGGCCGCTTCAAGGCCGAAGATGGCGCGGTCGCCTGGATCGACCCGCGCAAGCAGTAAGTAGGAGGTGTGCTGAGTATGGCTCTGTTTGAAGGTTATGAACGCCGCATGCCTCAGCTTCAGCCCGTTCTGGAAAAGTACGGCTTCAAAGATTTTGAAGAGCTGAAGGCTTACAACAATTCCAAGGGCATCGATGCTTACAAGATCGTTGAAGGCATCCAGCCCATCGCTTTCGAAAACGCCAAGTGGGCCTATGAACTGGGCGCCGCTATCGCTCTGAAGAAGGGCGTGAAGACCGCTGCCGAAGCCGCTACCTGCATCGGCGAAGGTCTGCAGGCCTTCTGCATCCCCGGTTCCGTTGCTGACCAGCGTCAGGTTGGTCTGGGCCACGGCAACCTGGGCGCTATGCTGCTGGACGAGAAGACCGAGTGCTTCGCCTTCCTGGCTGGCCACGAGTCTTTCGCCGCTGCTGAGGGCGCCATCGGTATCGCCCGCAGCGCCAACAAGGTTCGCAAGACCCCCCTGCGCGTCATCCTGAACGGCCTGGGCAAGGACGCCGCCATGATCATCTCCCGCATCAATGGCTTCACCTATGTCGAGACCAAGTATGATTACCTCTCTGCCGACGTCAAGGAAGATCATGCCCTGACCGTCGTCAAGGAGACCGCCTACTCCAACGGCGAGCGTGCGAAGGTTAAGTGCTACGGCGCTGACGACGTGCGTGAAGGCGTTGCCATCATGTGGCACGAGGGCGTGGACGTTTCCATCACCGGTAACTCCACCAATCCCACCCGCTTCCAGCATCCCACCGCTGGCACCTACAAGAAGGAAATGACCGAAGCCGGCAAGAAGTACTTCTCCGTGGCTTCCGGCGGCGGCACTGGCCGTACCCTGCATCCCGACAACATGGCCGCCGGCCCCGCCTCTTACGGCATGACCGACACCCTGGGTCGTATGCACTCCGACGCTCAGTTCGCTGGTTCCTCCTCCGTGCCCGCTCACGTTGAGATGATGGGTCTGATCGGCGCTGGCAACAACCCCATGGTCGGCATGACCGTGGCTGTGGCCGTTGCGATCGAGGAAGCTTCCAAGTAATTGCGCTTCAGCATAACAAAAAACCTGTCCTTCGGGACAGGTTTTTTGTGTGCTTACAGGATCGGTACAGTCTGGCCGCCGGGAATTTCGAGGATACGTTTGGGTTCACCGCGCAGCTCCACCTGAATCCAGATGCTCTGTGCATTGGGGTTGTACACCTTGTCGCCGGCCGCAGTGAACTGCAGGCGGGCAGCATCCTCCATGTAATCGACGATTTCGATGTTGGTGGCGTACCAGATGTCATCACGACCGCCAATAAACTCGCAGAATTCTTCGATGACATGCCAGTTGTCGCGATCAGTGAACTCGTAGCTGTGACCCCATACATACATCATGTACAGATACTGGGATTTGTTCAGCGCGGCAAATTCACGGGCTTTCTCCATCAGCGGGCCATTGTGATGGCAGGTTCCAGCCCACTCGAGGAAATTGTCAGGCATATTGAATCCGCCGGTCGTCGGTACGATGCGGGCATGACGAATGCCAAGCGCAGGCAGCATGCGGATGATATCCTGCGAGTAGGAGCCATTCGGATAAGCAAGACCGCGAACGGGATAACCCATCAGCTCCTCCAGACCGCGACGGTCGGCCAGTACCTGCTGCGCCACCTGATCCAGCGGCGAACGCGCGATGGTAGGATGGGTGAAGGTATGGCAGGCAACTTCGTGACCTGCGTACAGGGCTTTGTATTCGCTCACAGGAATGCGGCGAGGATCATCCAGAATGCCGGAGTTGAGGTTGAAGGTACCCTTGATGCCGTGCTTGTTAAACAGCTCTACAAGGCGGTAATCCTCCTTGCGGCCATCATCATAGCTCATGGTCAGCACCTTGTGTTTGCCACCGGGAAAACAGGTATAAATGACGGGAAGTCGAAACATATTGTGAACCTCCTTACAGCGTTGACATCATTATACCACCAAAATGATCCATCTGAAAAGAAAGCAAACAGAAAAGAACCGCAGCCTGATGGACTGCGGTTCTTTTGAAGATTAATGGAACCAGATGAAAACGCAGAATGCTACGAACAGCACAATGCCAGCGCACATCACCAGCGTAACCAGCATGCCAGCCTTCAGCGCGCTTGCGGTGTACATGCGCATCTGCTTGCGGGTCAGGCCATCCCTGGGGCCGGATGAAGCGGAAGACGGGGGAGCATCAGGCCGTTCGGGCTGATACCACGGCATGCCTTCCACGTTCATGTTAGCAAAGGTGCGTCCGTCGTCGCCTTCCGGCAGACGGCTCAGCGGATCGCGCTTATTCCTGGTCATAGCCGCTCTCCGGGTCGTAGATGTGACAGGTCACATTGTGGCCCTCGGAAACCTCGATTGTACGGGGCGCCTTGTTTTTGCAAACATTCTTGCACTTGCGGCAGCGGGTGTGGAACTTGCAGCCGCTGGGCGGATTGGCGGGGGAGGGGATGTTGCCTTCCAGAATGATGCGGTTCATCTTCACCGTGGGATCCGGCACGGGGATGGCGCTGAACAGTGCCTGCGTGTACGGATGCAGCGGGTTGGCGAAGATCTCTTCCTTATCGGCAAACTCAACCATGTTGCCCAGGTACATAACGCCGACGGTGTCGGAGATGTGCTGCACAACGGACAGATCGTGGCTGATGAACAGATAGGTGAGGTTGAACTCCTTCTGCAGATCCTCCAGCAGGTTGATGATCTGCGCCTGAATGGACACGTCCAGAGCGGACACAGGCTCGTCACACACGATGAAGTCCGGGTTGAGGGCGATGGCGCGGGCGATGCAAATACGCTGGCGCTGGCCGCCGGAGAACTCGTGGGGATAGCGATCCTTCTGATACTCATGCAGGCCGCAGGCCTTCATGATGCGGGTCACATAGGCGTACAGTTCCTTTTCAGGCACCAGGCCGTGCTCGCGCACCGCTTCACCGATGATCTCGCCAACAGGCAGGCGGGGAGAGATGCTGGAGTAGGGATCCTGGAAGATGATCTGAATGCTGGGGCGCATTTTCCGCAGCTCTTCCTTGCTAAGGCTGAAAATCTCAGTGCCGTTGAAGTAGACCTCGCCGTCGGT
>JAQXJZ010000140.1 GCA_029009515.1 bacterium | reverse complement strand
AGCACGGCCAAGGGAAAACCATGTTCTACTACCCGCTCCTTCATTGCAACCATTCCACACAAAGGGGGATCCAAGGGGTTTTGACCCCTTGGTCGTTTCAAGGGGGTTACAGGAGTCCAGAGGATCTAAGGGGGGAAATCGAAATCCCCCCTGATCCTCTGGCCCTAGCGGAGCGGGCCCCGACGGCGACAACTAACTAAAGACCCAAGGCGTGAATCGGCCGTCAATCCAAAACACCACATCAGGAGTACCTATGAGCGATTTTGAACAGCAAACCCTCTGGTCAGGGTTAGCTGGCCACGAAACCCAGCCCCCGCTCGCCGAGCGCATGCGCCCGCGCAAGCTGGACGAATTCATCGGCCAGAAGCATATCCTCGGCGAAGGCCGCCTGCTGCGCCGCGCCATTCAGGCCGACCGCATGCAGTCCAGCATCTTCTGGGGCCCGCCCGGCTGCGGCAAAACCACCCTCGCCTCCATCATCGCCTCCATGACAGGCAGCGCGTTTGAAAAGCTCAACGCCGTCACCAGCGGCGTGGCCGATGTGCGCAAGGTGATCAAGGAAGCCGAGGAGCGCCGCACGCGCTACGGCAAGGCCACCTACCTGCTTTTGGACGAATGCCACCGCTGGTCCAAGTCCCAGTCGGACAGCATCCTGCCCGCCATCGAAAGCGGCCTCATCCGCTTCATTGGCTCCACCACGGAAAACCCCATGGTCAGCATGACCCCGGCCATCGTCAGCCGCTGCCGCGTGTTTGAATTTCAGCCGCTGAGCACCGGCGACGTGATGGACGCGCTGAAAAACGCCCTGCGCGATCCCGACCGCGGATATGGCCGCGAGGACATCCGCCCTGAGGAAGGCGCGCTGGAGTACATCGCCCAGGTAGCCGGAGGCGACGTGCGCACGGCGCTTGGCGCGCTGGAACTGGCTGTGCTCACCACGCAGGAGGAAGCCGACCCCCAGACCGGAAAGCTGTATAAGAAGATCGACCTGTTCACCGCGCAGGAAAGCGTGCAGAAGCCCATGCTCAAGCTGGACGAGAGCCTGTATTACGACATGCTGTCGGCCTTTTGCAAATCCCTCCGCGGCAGCGATCCGGATGCGGCGCTTTTGTGGTTCAGCCGCCTTTTGTATGCGGGTGTTGATCCCAAGCTGATCATGCGCCGCGTGATTGTGCATGCCAGCGAGGACGTGGGCCTTGCCGAGCCCACCGCCATGCTGCAGGCGCATGCGGCCGCGTATGCGCTGGAGTTTGTGGGCATGCCGGAGGCGCGCATCCCCATGGCGCAGGCCATCATTGCCGTGTGCATGGCGGAAAAGAGCAACAGCGTGGTCAATGCCATCGAAGCCGCCATGGAGGATGCCAAAAACGGCTCCTTCAGCGCCGTGCCGGTGTACCTGCGCGACAAGAGCTACGAAATTCCGCACAAAAATACCCCGCAGTACCTGTTCCCTCACGATTATCCCGGCCACTTCGTGCGCCAGACCTATCTGCCGGAAGGCTACGAGCGCCGGGTGTACTACCGCCCCACCGAACAGGGGCATGAAGGCAAGCTGAAGCTGCGGCATCAGCGCCGCTACGGAGCAGACAAAGAATGAAAAAACCGGTTTTCAGCCCCAGTGTGAACAAGGCTTCCACTTACGCCATCGTGGTCAACGCCATCCAGATTGTGGCGCTGATCGTGTTTGTGCTGTATGTGATCCTCTCCCCCACCAAGGACCACCGCATGATGACGCTGGTGGTGATTGTGGCGGCGTGCATGGCCATCTGGGGCGCGACCATCGATATCACCGAGGCGCTGCGCACCCGCCGCCGCGAGCGCACCATCCGCGATCTGAAAACCACCAACGACCAGATGGACGCGCTCAACTTCAAGCTGCGCGCGCAAAGGCACGACTTCCTCAACCACATCCAGGTGGTGTACAGCCTGCTGGAAATGGGCGAAAGCCAGGAAGCCGCCGACTATCTGGACCGCATCTATTCGGAGCTGCGCACCGTGAGCAAGGTGATGCGCACCAAGGTGACGGCGTTCAACGCCCTTTTGCAGGTGAAGAGCGCGGCCTGCGAGGAACGCGGCATTGCGCTGGACATGGACATCCGCAGCACGCTGGAAGGCCTGCCGGTGCCGCCGTGGGAGATCTGCTGCATCATCGGCAACCTGATGGACAACGCCATGGACGCCATCGGCGATCAGAAGGACGGCCGCATCACCCTCACCGTGCGCGAGGAAGTGCGCCGCTTCACCTTTACCATTTCAAACAACGGCGATCCCATCCCCGAGGAGATGCGCGAAAGCATCTTTGAGCCCGGCGTATCCACCAAGGGCGAAGGGCGCGGCATGGGCCTTGCCATCGCAAGAAAAACCCTGGCCGAATTCGGCGGCGTGATTGCGCTGGAGGACAGCGCAGACACCGCCTTCACCATCAGCATTCCGCGCGTACAGCACACTTGACATACAGGAGAGACGAGCATACATGGAACAGAGCAAAAAGAAATTTCTGAAAAACATGGTGGGCTTCTCCATGGTGACATGGATTTCTTTTGTGCTGGGCTTCATTGCCTCACCCATCGCCACCCGATTGTTCCCCACGGCGGAAATGGGCAAGCTGAACCTGTTCAACTCCTACGCGTCGCTGCTGTCCTCCATCTGCTATCTGGGCATGGATCAGGCCTTTGTGCGCTTTTTCCGCGAAACGCCGGGCAAATCCACCAAAAAGAGCCTGTTTACCTTCTGCGTGAGCGTGGCGCTGGGCTTCAGCCTACTGAGCACGCTGGTGCTCAGCTTCTTCTGGAAGGGCGTGAGCACGGAGATTGTAGGCGCGGCGGATGCGAGCGTGTTCATCTGTCTGGGCCTGTTCAGCTTCACGCTGGTCATCTACCGCTTCCTGTCGCTGTGCTACCGCATGGAGCAGAACGCGATGCTCTATACCATTCAGGGCGTGCTGCACGCGGTGCTGACCAAGATCGCCTATCTGTTCGTGGGCTTCACCAATCCCACAGGCAAGGCCGCGCTGGTGATGCTGACCGTGCTGATGGGCCTGCTCACGCTGGTCTTCGTGTGGCTGCAGCGCACGCGGTTTGACGTGCATTTCGCCTCTCTCACTGACAGGGCAACCGTAACCGCCGTGGGCGCGTTTGCGCTGCCGCTGGTGCCGCTCAGCCTGCTCAGCTGGATCAACTCCTACACAAGCCCGCTGGTGCTCAAGCACCTTCTGGGCTACAGCGCCACGGGCATCTACACCAGCGCTCTGGGGTTGGCATCGACCATCAACATCATCCAGACCGGCTTCAACACCTACTGGGCGCCCTATGTACTGGAAAACTACCAGACTGACGACAGCCGCCGCTTCTACACCGTGCACCGGCTGATGGCCTGCCTGCTCACGCTGTTTGGCCTTGGCATCACGCTTCTGCAGACGCCGGTGTTCATGCTGCTGGGCAAGGCGTACCGCAGCTCGGTGGTGTTCTTCCCCTTCCTGTTCCTCTCGCCCATCTGCTACTGCCTTGGCGAAACGACGGGCATGGGCATCACCATTTCCAAAAAGACGTACTGGACCACCATCATCTTTCTGTTCTCAGCCATCGTCAACATCGCGCTGTGCTTTGTGTTTATCCCGGCGATGGGCATGTCCGGCGCGGCGCTGGCCAGCGCGCTGTCCGCAGTGCTGACGCTGCTTCTGCGCACGAGGGTGGGCGAGCACTACTACAAGGTGCTTTCCAGCTACCGCTACCTGTTTTACACCATCGGGCTGATGGGTGCGGCCAGCTTTATGAACCTGTACCTGACGGGCGTGATCAAGTACGCGGTGCTGATTGGCATTGCGCTGCTGGCGCTCTTCCTCTACCGCGGTGAGATCCGCACCCTGTGGACGGCTGCCGTGCAGATTGTGCAGTCCGTTCTGAAACGCAAGAAAGGAGGCGCCGCATGAAAAAACGCCTTCTGATGATCGCCGACGCCGACAGCTTCTGGACGATGCGGCTGCTCAACCATCTCATCCTGCCGCAGGGCTACGAGGTGGTGCTGTTTCCCATCTGGGGCGACGGCGGCAAGTACGCCGACTTCTACCGCGAGCACGGCGTGACCGTCTATCACGACCGCCACACGCTGCCGGTCATCCGCCACATCCCGCGCGTGCGCATGTGGGCGCGCATTGCGCTCAACGCGCGCGATCTCATCAAGCTGGGGCCGTTTGACGTGGTGCACAACAACTACCTCTCCCAGCGCGATCTGGCACTGGGCTGGCAGGTGGTCAAGCGCTTCCGCGCGCACTGGGTGTGCAGCTTCTGGGGCAGCGATCTCATGCGCGCCAGCGCCGTGGCGCTCGAACGCATGAAGCCCTATCTCGACCGCTGCCACGCCATCAGCGTGCACAACGAGCGCAACGTAGACAAGATCCGCGAGGCATTCGGCGAAACGGCCGCGCGCAAAACCCATCTGCTCTATTTCGGCCAGATGGGCTACAGCGATATCGACGCCGCGCGCGAAAAATACACCATCGCGCAGTGCCGCGCGCGCTTTGGCATCAACCCGGACAACTTCGTGGTGTGCGTGGGCTACAGCGCGTCCTCTGCCCAGCAGCAGAAGGAAGTGGTGGAAACCCTCTCCGCACTGCCTGCCGAGCGCCTGAAGCGCATGACGCTGGTTTTGCAGCAGACCTACGGCGAGAATGATCCCGCCTACGTGGCGCAGACCCGCGAGCTGGCCGCCCGCCTGCCCTGCCAGACGGTATCGCTCACCCGCTTCATGGGGCCGGAGGAAAGCGCCATGCTGCGCCTGAGCGCAGACGCCTTCGTGCTGGCCATCAAGACAGACGCCTTCTCCGCCAGCATGCAGGAGTACCTGTACGCCGGCGCATGCGTGATCAAAGGCAGCTGGCTGGACTATCCCCAGCTGACCGCCATGGGCGTAAGCCCCGTGGAGTTCACCGATTTCAGCCAGATCCCCGCCCTGCTCATGCAGGTGATGGACGGCCACCTGACCGGCCTGCCGGACAAGCAGCGCGCCCTGTTCCCGCAGCTGTATTCGTGGGATGCGGTGCGCGAAAGCTGGCTGCGGCTGTATCCGGAGGAATGAGGCAATGCAAAAGACCCGACATTTGCGTCGGGTCTTTTTTGTGTGGAAAGGGGGAACGGCGGGGCGCTGCCCCGCACCCTGCTCAAGGGCTTCGCCCTTGAGAATCCCGTGGATTGAGGCCGCAGGCGGCCTCAAAGGGGAATGGCTTCGTCCAGCACTTTCGCGATATCCTCATGAATCACCAGCTGGGCGCGGTCGTCATACGGCGTTTCGTCGCGGTTGATCAGCACCAGCGGCGTGGTCGGCCTGCGATAGGTGATAAACCCGGCTGCCGGGTGCACCACCAGCGACGTGCCGCCCACGATGAGCAGATCGCACTGGGCGATGGCGGTGAGCGCGCGGTCGGTCACGTCCTCGTCCAGCATTTCGCCGTAGAGCACCACATCCGGCTTGATGCGCCCGCCGCACACGGGGCACACGGGCGCGCCGTCCTGTGCCAGAATGCCCGCCAGATCCGTTTGCCAGCCGCACTGCATGCAGAAATTGCGGTGCACCGTGCCGTGCAGCTCCAGCACGTTCTGGCTTCCGGCCAGCTGGTGCAGGCCGTCAATGTTCTGGGTGAGCACGGCTTTCAGCTTGCCCTGCTTCTCCAGCCTTGCCAAAGCGAGGTGCGCGGCGTTGGGCTTGGCATCCGGGTAGAGCATCACATTTTTGTAGAATGCCCAGAACGCATCGTTGTGGCGCATGAAGTAGCCGTGGGAGAGCATCTCCTCGTAGCTGCGTCCCTGTGCGCCGCTGTACAATCCGTGCGCGCTGCGGAAATCCGGGATGCCCGATGCAGTGCTCACACCAGCTCCGCCGAAGAAAACGATGTTCTGCGCCTTTGCGATCATCTCAGAAAGCTGCGTCATCCTTCTCAAACCTCCACGTGAGGATATTTGGATATTCGACGCGACCTTTGCCCCATCCTGTCAGCGCGGCATAAAAACACCCCTCCGTTCCCATACTTCAGGTACAAGCCTATATGCGGAGGGATGCAAAATGGCGATGAACAAGGTCGAAATCTGCGGTGTGGATACCTCCACCCTGCCGGTGCTTACCAACGAACGCATGCGCGAGCTCTTCCCGCTGGTGCACGGCGGCGATCTGAACGCGAGGGAGGAATTCATCCGCGGCAATCTCAGGCTGGTGCTCAGCGTGATCCAGCGCTTTTCCAACCGCGGCGAGAGCGTGGATGATCTGTTTCAGGTGGGGTGCATTGGGCTGATCAAGGCGCTGGACAACTTTGACGTAACGCAGAACGTGCGTTTTTCCACCTATGCCGTGCCCATGATCATTGGCGAAATCCGCCGCTACCTGCGCGACAACAACGCCATCCGCGTCAGCCGTTCCATGCGTGATACGGCCTACAAGGCGCTGCGTGCGCGCGACCAGCTGGCCGAGCGTCTGGGCCGCGAGCCCAATGTGACCGAGCTGGCTGAAGAACTCCACCTGCCGCGCGAGGATGTGGTGTTTGCGCTGGAGGCCATTCAGGACCCGGTGAGCCTCTTTGAGCCGGTGTACAACGACGGCGGCGACGCGCTGTACCTGATGGATCAGATCACGGACGAAAAGAAGCCGGACAACAACTGGCTGGATGTGATTGGCGTGCATGAGGCGATGAACCATCTGACAGATCGCGAAAAGCACATCCTCACGCTGCGGTTCTTCCAGGGACGCACGCAGATGGAGGTGGCGGGTGAGATTGGCATTTCACAGGCGCAGGTGAGCCGTTTGGAGAAAAACGCGCTGTCGCACATGCGGAAGCACGTGGGCAGCAGGGGGTGAGAGAAAATTGTGGTGGTGCAGCGTAGTAGCTGCGGCATTCGGAGGCTTGTTTACGCGCAACAGGAGTGCCTCCGGCGGCCAGAGGATCCAGGGGAAACATCGAGGTTTCCCCTAGACCCTCTGGACTCCCACACCCTTTCTCCGACCAGGGGGAACCCCTGGACCCCTGAGAGTTGTGTGTATTTTTCTTTCGGGTTGCACGTGTTTGTTGTGCGCTGTCTAAGACGCAAAAAGCCCATCAACACCAGCCTTACGGCTGACAGTTGATGGGCTTTTTGCTGCTTGTGTGGGTAAGGAGCAATGCTACTCCGGTACGTTCGTGCACGAGAGCACACATAGGTGCGCGCCTAACAAAGGCCGCAAGACCAAACTCGGCCGTCAATCCGCCGTCAAGCTGCCTTCTTCCCCTTCTTCCGTCTCTCCATCAGCACCACGGCCACCATCATCACCACGGTCACCACATACGGCGCCATGGCGGTGATATCGCTGGGCACATACTTCTGCATGCGCAGACCCAGCGCATCGATGAAGCCAAACAGCAGCGCTGCCAGGAACACCCTGGGCGGATTGCCTCCGCCGAAGATGACGCACGCAAAGGCCACGTAGCCGCGCGCCGCGCTCATGTTTTCCGAAAACATGGTCAGATAGCCCAGCGACAGGTGCGCGCCAGCCAAAGTGCTCAGCATGCCGCACAGCACGCTGGCTAGGCACTTCATGCGCTCGGGGCTCTTGCCGCAGGCGGTGAGCGCATCCGGATACTCGCCCGCCGCGCGCAGGTGGAAGCCCATGGGCGTCTTGTAGATGAACGCCCAGCACAGCGGCACCAGCAGCCAGCTCACGTACACCAGCAGCGTGTTTCCGCTCAGCAGCGGGCCGATGACGGGGATCTTTTCAATCAGCGGGATATGGATGGTGGGCAGGGGCACGATGGCCGGATCGGAGAAGGAGCCTGCCACCTTGAAGATGGTGCGCAGCAAAAACACCGTCAGGCCGCCCGCAAAGATGTTCAGCGCCACGCCGATGATGAACTCGTCGCTGCCGAATTTGATGACGAACACGTAGTAGACCAAGCCCAGCAGCACGCCAAGCCGCAGCGCCACGCCCACGCCGGCCGCCCAGCTGCCCAGGTAGTAGCTGCCCAGCACCGCAAAGAACGCGCCGATGAGCATCATGCCGTCGATGCCGATGTTGGTGATGTTCACATGCTGGGTCATCAGGCAGCCCATGGCCGCCAGCACCACAGGGGTAGCGGTGCGCAGGGTGTTTTGCAGAAGCAGAATGTTGAAGATATCGCCCATTTACGCCGCCTCCTTTCCGGATGCACGGCGCGCCTTGCGCACGCTCCACCAGTTGCCGATGGACGTGCGGATGCCGGTTTCCGCCGCCATAAAGAAGATGATGACCGATTGCACGATCAGGATCAGCTCGCTGGAGATGCCTGCGGTCAGCTCCATGCTCTTGCCGCCAATGGAGAGGATGGCAAAGAAGAAGCTCATGAGGATGACACCAAAGGGATTGTAGCGCATGATCATGGCCACCAGCATGCCGTCAAAGTAGAACTCGTTGCTCACCGTGGTCAGGAAGCGCTTGTGCAGGCCGAACACCTCCAGCATGCCCACCATGCCGCAGATGGCGCCGCTGAAGATCATGCTCCAGATCATCAGCCTGCCGGTGGAGATGCCGCCGTATTTGGCAAAGCGGTCGTTTTCGCCGGTCAGCTTCATTTCAAAGCCGATGGAGGAACGGCTCATCACATACCACACCAAAAGCGCCACCACAGCCGCGTAGAACACGCCCGTGGTCAGGTTGCTCAGCTTGATCAGCGGCGTGAAGGCCGCTTCCTTCATGATGCTGTCCGTACCGGTGGCGATGCCGCGCTCGGCCGTCTTGAGCGGGCCGTTGGCCAGATAGCTGCAGAAGTAGATAGCCACGGAGTTGAGCATGATGGTGGTGATGACCTCGTCCACCTTCCATTTCACCTTCAGCGCAGCCGGAAGCAGTGCGTACAGGCCGCCGGCGATCATGGCCGCCAGCAGCGAGAGGACGACCACCAGCCACGCCGGAGCGCCCTTGACCTGCGCGCCCACCACGGCGGCAGCCATCGCGCCCAGATACAGCTGGCCTTCGCCGCCCACGTTGAACATGCCCGCCTTGGCCGCAAGGCTCATGGCCAGGCCAGTCAGGCACAGGGTGACGGTTTTGGCCAAAGTGTTTCCCACGGCGCGGGGCTTGCCCAGCGCGCCGTTCAGGAGGGCGGTGTAGCCCTGCACGGGATCATGGCCGCAGATGACCATAATGCCCGCGCCCACCAGCAGCGCCAGCGCCACGGCAATGAACAGGGAGATGAGGTAATCCCGCGTCAGCTTCTGTGCGGGCTTCAGGCGCAGGAGCGCCCGAAGGGACTGCAGCATGCCTTTCATTCCTTGTCCACCTCCTGCGTTCCGCCGGTCATGTAGTAGCTGATGAACTGCTTGTCGATCTCACCGGCGTTGAACTGGCCGGTGATGCGTCCATCGTAGAGGGTCACGAGCCGGTCGCTCAGGCGGAACAGCTCGTCCAGATCGGCGCTGATGAGCAGAATGGCGCAGCCCTGATTGCGCTTTCCGATGATGTGCTCGTGAATGAACTCCGTCGCGCCGATGTCCACGCCGCGCGTGGGCTGGCAGATGAGCAGCACAGGGCTGTCGAACTCAAACTCGCGCGCGATAACCACCTTCTGCATGTTGCCGCCGGAGAGCGAGCCGGTCAGCTCATCCACGCCGGAGGTGCGGATATCGTAGGTTTTGGCCATCTCCCTGGCATGGCGGTTGATGGCGCCGCGCTTTAAGTGCAGACCGAAGAGGGAGAATTCTTTCGTGCGCTGGCGGCCCAGCAGCAGATTATCCGCCACGCTGGCCTTGGCGTCCATGCCCATGCTCATGCGATCCTCAGGAATGTAGCTGAGTCCCTGCGCGCGGATCTGGCGCGGCGTGCAGCCATTCACCTTTTCGCCGCACAGGGTGATATCGCCCGCGGTGGTCTTGCGCATGCCGGCGATGCACTCCGCCAGCTCGGTCTGGCCGTTGCCCTCCACGCCGCAGATGCCCACAATCTCGCCCGCGCGCACGGTGATGTTCACGCCGTTCAGGGCAGGCAGGCTGCGGTCGCTGAGCGCGCGCAGGTTGTAGATCTCCAGCATCGGCTGTCCGGCGCGCTGCGCGGTGCGCAGGTCGTCAAAGATCACGTCGCGGCCCACCATCAGCGAGGCAATCTCGCGCTCGCTGGTGTCGCGGGTCATGAGCACCTTTTCCAGCCTGCCGCGGCGCATGACGCCCACGCGGTCGGAAATGCGCATCACCTCCGGCAGCTTGTGGGTGATGAGAATGACGGTCATGTCCTTTTCTTCCACAATGCGGCGGATGACCTCAAACAGCTCCTCGGTCTCCTGAGGGGTGAGCACGGCGGTGGGCTCGTCAAGGATGAGCACATCCGCGCCGGTGCGCAAAGCCTTCAGGATCTCCACGCGCTGCTGCAGACCCACGCTCAGGTCGCGCACCACATCGGTGGGCTCCACCTTCAGGCCGTATTCCTCGCTGAGGGCGCGCACGCGTTCGATGGCGGCGGCTTCGTCATAGAAAAGCCCCTTCTTCGGTTCGTGACCCAGCAGAATGTTCTGCGCAACCGTGAAGCCGGGCACCAGCTTAAAGTGCTGATGCACCATGCTCACGCCCATCTGCATGGCGCTTTCGGGATTGTGCTGCGCGCCGATCTTCTGCCCCTTGATGAAAATATCGCCAAGGGTGGGCTTCTGCATGCCGAAGAGCAGGTTCATCAGCGTGCTTTTGCCCGCGCCGTTTTCGCCCACCAGCGCGAACACCTCGCCCTTTTCGATGGTCAGGCTCACATCGTCATTGGCCAGCGTGCCGGGATACTGCTTGCTGACATGGCTGAAACGGACGATTTCATTGGTAGACATGGTTTACTCCTTTTCCCACAGCAGCGCCAGGAAGGGCGCGACGGTTTCGTCGGTGATGCTGTCTGCGCGGATATAGCTGCCCTGAGCGGTGACGGTGCTTTCGCCGGTACGGGTGAAGGTGACCAGCACGGCGGTCTCGGTGCCATAGTCGAGCACCAGCGCGCACTCCTCAAAGCCAGCGGGCATTGCGAAGGTTTCCTCCGTCTGCAGGTACTCGCTCATGCTCTGCCACAGCCAGCCGCCCACCATCCAGTTGAGCATGGAGGGCAGGCGCTGATTCATGCGGCTGAGAAGTTCCTGCTTCGTTTCATCCACACCGGCGTCCATACGGTCGGAGATGAAGTAGTTGTCGATGTACTCCGCCACCTTTTCAGACTGGTAGCGCAGCACCGTCACGTCCTTCACCGGCACGCCGATGACCTCCGCCATGGCCGCCAGCTCTTCTTCCACGCCCTCCTGCTTCACGTCCATGAAAAACGCGAGGTAGGTTTGATTGGTAGTCAAAAGCCCCATGCGCTTGGCGATGGATTCAGCGGTGGTCTGGTACCAGCTGCTTTCCGCGCAGGCGCAGGAGAAGAGAAAGAGGGCGGAGAGTGCAATACAAATCAACTTTTTCATCGTAAAATCCCTCCGGAATGCAATATGAGCCTTCCCCTATGAGGGGAAGGTGGCCGCCCTTGGGCGGTCGGATGAGGTGAAGCTGCCGCTGACAGGATGCCGCCTGTTGGCCGAATGCCATGAACAGGCCTGTTTGATTCCGAAGAGCAGCCACCTCATCAGTCACCTTCGGTGACAGCTTCCCCTCATAGGGGAAGCCTTCCTTGCGCGCCGCACTTGCTGCGTTTTTCCTACCAGCGTGTTCCCATGCTCCGCGCAAGCTGACGTTTCTGCACATGATGCAGGATATCATCACATACGCCTGCAAAACGCTGCTGTACATCCAGATTGGTATATCTCAATACCTTAATGCCCAGCGATTTCAAGTAGCGATCACGTATGTAATCGCTTTTCAAGCCTTCTTCCTCGTAATGCTGAGACCCGTCCAATTCAATCGCCAGTCTGGCAGAAGCAATATAAAAATCCACGATATATCGTCCAAACACCTTCTGCCGGTGAACTGGAAAAGATTGAAACTTGAGAAAATCATACCAGAGATGCCGTTCTTCCTTCGTCATCTCCTTGCGCAGTTCCTGCGCATACCCTTGCAGACTTTCTTTAATTCCATCCATCACTTTCCTATGCGTATATGGAATGAAGGGGCTGCAGCCCTTGCAAGGCATGCAGCCCCCATGATTCAAGACAAAATCCGCGGGGTGCAGGGGGGCTCAGTCCCCCTGCCGGGTTGTAAGGGCAGAGCCCTTACCGGGTGCTTTCCACGGTGATGGCGCCGTCGATGATCTGCTGGGCCAGCGCTTCCACTTCGGCCTTCAGCTCGTCGGAGACCTGCTGGGGCATGGTGTCGTCGCCGTAGCCCAGGCCCACCAGACCGGTGGACATATCAGCTTCCCAGATGGTGCCGCCGGCGAAAGTACCGTTGGCGATGTAGGCGGAGATGACGTCGTACACGCTGTCGCCAACCTTCTTCATCATGGAGCAAATGATGACCTCGGGGTTGACGTACTTCTGATCGCTGTCAACGCCGATGGCGTACTTGCCCTGTTCCTGAGCGGCTTCGAACACGCCCAGACCGGTCTTGCCAGCCACCTGGTACACCACGTCCGCGCCCTTGCTGTAGAGGCTCAGAGCAGCTTCCTTGCCCTTATCGGGGGCTTCGTAGTCGTCGGTGTAGATGGGATCGAGCACGGTGCCTTCGGGATTGGCGTGCAGAGCGCCCTGCTTGTAGCCAACGATGAAGTTGTTGATGGTATCGCTGTTTTCGCCGCCGATGACGCCAACGGTGGCGTTCTCAGACAGCTTCATGGCGATGTAGCCAGCCAGGAAGGAGCCCTGGTTTTCGGCGTACACGATGGACAGCAGGTTGTCGCCCACGCCGTCCAGGCCGTTATCCACAAAGATGAACTTGGTTTCGGGCATTTCGGGGGCAACGGCGGTCAGGCCATCCCAGAACTGCCAGCCAACCGCCACCACGATGTCGTGGGTTTCGGCGGCTTCCACCAGCGCAACCTGGTACATGCTGGCGTCGCTCTTGCACTCCACCACGCTGCCAACAACGCCGAAGTCGGCTTCCAGGCGCTTGAGGCCTTCGTTGGCACTGTCGTAGAAGCCCAGGTCGCCCAGCGTTTCAGCCACGCACAGCGCAACCTTCAGGCCTTCGGCGCCGGCAGGCGCGCACAGGGCAAAAATCATAACCAGAGTGAGCAGAACAGAAAGCAGTTTCTTCATTATTTAGAATCCTTCCTTTCCTGATTCCAGTGTGTATGCATTTCCCTTCCGAAAAACGGGGCTTGTATTATTATACTATGCTCCCTTCGCCTTCGCAAGAAAAAGATTGATGATAAAAAGAAGGAGACCGGCGACGCCTTCATCACCGTGACCAAGATGCTCGAAGGCGGGGACGGATGTTTTGCATTACCGGAGTGTTTGTGATAAAATCAAAGCAGCAAGATACTGAATAAGGGAGCGCTGCGCTTGAAAGAATCGTTCAGCAGGCTCAGGCAGCTGGAGCACCACATCAACGACTCCATCCGCCTCTATGACAACGTGCAGGCGGACGACTATCCCGCGCACTGGAATAACTCCTTCGAAGTCATCGTACCCATAGAGAACAGCTACAAGGTCTACGTGGGCGAAACCCTGTATGAGGTGCAGGAAGGGGAAGTGCTCATTATTCCCGCCGGCAGCGTGCATGAAATCTACGCGCCCGAAAAAGGCCGGCGCTACATTTTCATGATTGACCAGAGCCAGTTTTACGCGGTGGAGGGGCTGGCTGCCGTGCAGCACTGCTTCTATCCCTGCGTGCACCTTCGCAGCGAAGAGCATGCACACATCCTGCCCGATGTGCTGGATTACCTGCGCCGCGCCGCCGAGGAATACAACGGCGACATGGTGTTTGGCGGCACGGCGGCCAGGCTGTGGCTGGGCATGATGTTTCTCAAAACCGGCCGCTACCTGCTGGAGCATGAAAGCGAAGAAGTGGGCAAGGCGGCGCGCCACCGCCATCAGCAGTCCATGACGGTGTTTCTGGACGTGTGTTCATATATTGCCGATCATTGCCACGAAAAGCTGACCCTGGAGGGTGTGGCGGCCTACAGCGGCTACAGCAAGTTCCACTTCGCGCGCATGTTCAAGGCCTGCTCCGGCATGAGCTTTTACGACTTTTTCCTGCGCCAGCGCATGCTCAAATGCGAGCAGCTGCTGGGCGATTTGTCGCTGTCCATCACGGAAGTGGCCATGCAGAGCGGTTTTGGCAGCATTGCCACATTCAACCGCATTTTCAAACAGTACGAAAAAGTGACCCCCACCGAATACCGCCGCCTGCGCCAGCTGGTGCTTACACCCGAACGAGCGTCTGAAACGATATAGAAAACAGCAATATCTGAGCAGTAGATAGCCATTATCGATAAGCCGGCCTTTTGTGGCAAATGGTAAAATTTTAGTAAATTTGGAATGGTTCTTTGGTAACCATTTACTGGATGATTCATGCAGCCTCCGACGCCCTATAGGCAGATCGGATGGTTTTGGTGTTCATTACGGTATTATCCCAAGAAAGGAACAAGGAGGGGTCAGGTTGAAAAAAGCACCTGTCATCAACGAAACCCTGAAGCCGCGCAAGCTGTCGTGGGGCAACTACCTGCGCCGCTACGGCACGCTGTACCTGCTGCTGCTTCTTCCCGTCGTGTTCTTTGTGGTGTTCCGCTATATGCCCATGGCATATATTCTGGGCGCCTTCAAACAGAACAACATCATCAAGCCGCCGTGGGAGGTTGCGTGGGCCAAGAAAAACGGTTTTGAATGGTTCATCAAGGCCTTCAAAAACCGCGACTTCATCTACGCCCTGCGCAACACCATCACCCTCAACCTGCTGGATCTGGTCATCGGCTTCCCGGCGCCCATCATTCTGGCGCTTCTGCTGAACGAGCTGACCCTGCAGCGCTTCAAGCGCATCACCCAGACCATCGTGTATCTGCCCCACTTCCTCAGCTGGATCATCATCTCCGGCCTGGCGCTGCGCCTGCTGGCGCCCACCGACGGCCTGCTCAACATCCTGCTGACCCGTGCGGGCGGCGAGGCCATTCCCTTCCTCAACAAGCCCAACTGGTGGGTAGGCACCTACGTGGCGCTGGGCGTGTGGAAGGAAGCCGGCTGGAACACCATCATCTATCTGGCTGCGCTCACCGGCATCAGCCCCGAGCTGTACGAGGCTGCGGCCGTGGACGGCGCTGGCCGCTTCCGCCGCATGTGGCACGTGACCCTGCCGGGCCTGCGCCCCACCATCATCACCCTGCTCATCATGAACCTTGGCCGCATCCTGGGCAGCGAGTTCGACCGCCCCTATGCGCTGAGCAACAAGCTGGTCACCAGCGTTTCCAACACCATTTCCATCTTCGTCTACCAGAATGGTATCAAGGGCTCCCAGTTCTCCCTGACCACGGCCGTGGGTCTGTTCCAGTCCGTCATCGGCGTGTTCTTCCTGCTGGGCGCCAATAAGATCGCCAAGCAGTTCGGCGAGCGCGGCGTGTGGTAAAGGAGGGAAGAGAAGATGATCAAATCAAGAGCTACCAAAATCGGCGACTGGATCATCGTGGCCATCTGCTGCGTGCTGATCTTCATCTGCCTCGTTCCCCTGCTCAACGTGCTGGCGCGTTCCCTTTCCTCCACCGAGTACCTCATCCGCAATGAAGTGCTGCTGTGGCCCAAGGGCTTCAATCTGGATGCGTACACCACCGTGCTCAAGGACGCCAAGTACACCCATTCTCTGGTGTTCACCGCGTGGCTGACCGTTGGCTGCACCGTCCTGTCCATGATCATGACCATCATGTGCGCCTTCCCGCTGATTTACGACAATCTGCGCGGCCGTGCCTTCCTCAACGGCTTTGTGCTGTTCACCATGTACTTCAGCGCCGGTACCATTCCGCACTACCTGCTTCTGAAGAACCTGGGCATGCTGGACACCGTGTGGGTGCTGATTGTGCCCAACTGCCTGAGCGTGTTCAACGTCATCATCATGCGCAGCTTCTTCTACGGCATCCCGGACAGCCTGCGCGAGGCTGCCGAGATTGACGGCGCAGGCCCCATCCGCACCCTGGTGCAGATCTACCTGCCCCTGTCCACCTCCGTTATGGCCACGCTGGCGCTGTTCTACGCCGTGGGCCGCTGGAACGGCTTCTCCGATGCGCTGCTCTACATCAAGAACCGTCAGGACCTGTACCCCATCCAGCTGCTTCTGTACAACATCCTGCAGAACACCAGCTCCATCGAAATTGGTACGCAGGAAGGCTTCTTCGATCCCGGCGTGGGCGAGACCATGAAGATGGCGACCGTCATGTTCGCCACCGTACCGATCCTGCTGGTCTACCCCTGGCTGCAGCGCTACTTCGTGACCGGCGTCACCATCGGCGCTGTCAAGGGATAACCCCGTATCTCATGAGCAAGGCTTGCTCATTTGGATAAATATCAAAAGGAGGACACCCCAATGAAACGCATTCTGGCTATCCTGTTGGCTGCCGTCATGCTGCTGAGCATGGGCATCGTCTCCGCTTCCGCCGAGGAGCTGGTTGACGGCAAGTTCACCACCACCCGCAAGATCACCGTTGAAATCTTTGACCGCTCCAACGACGGCGGCACCGATCCCACCAACAACAAGTTCACCGATTTCATCAAGGCCGGTATGCTGGAAAAGCATAACGTCGAAGTGGAATTCGTGCGCGTGCCCCGCTGGACCGAGGTTGACGATATCAACAACCTGCTGGCCGCCGGCGATGCTCCCGACGTGTGCGTGACCTACTCCTACCCCACCATCCAGACCTACGCCAACATGGGCGCTGTGGTCGATATGGCTCCTTATCTGACCGAGAATAAGGACCTGCTGCCCAACCTGTACAACCTGCTGGGCGACTACAACATCTTCTACGACCAGGATCCCGAGACCGGCACCGTGTGGGCCATCGAAGCCCTGCTGGCCGAGCGCGCCCGCATCAACACCTTCGTGCGCGAAGACTGGTGCGCCAAGCTGGGTATTGCCCTGCCCACCACCATCGAAGAGTTCGAAGCCATGCTGATCGCCTTCCGCGACAACGCTGAGCTGCTGCTGGGCGCTGACGCTGCCAAGATGGTTCCCTACACCACCAGCTACGACATCGGCTGGCGCAACGACCACCTGCTGTGCTCCTTCGTGCCCGATGCCGCTACCGATGAAGAGCTCTACATCAACGGCTTCGACGATCGCCACCTGCTCTACCCCGGTTACAAAGAGGGCGTGCGCGTTCTGAACAAGTGGTACAACATGGGCCTGATCTGGAAGGATTTCGCTCTGTACGGCTCCGGCGACACCACCGAGGACAACAACCTGAAGGCTGGCTTCGTGGGCGCTTTCACCCATAACTGGGACTACCCCTTCCGCAACGGCGATGACTCCATCCATGCCAACCTGAAGCGCAACGTGGGCGAAGACGCCGCTTTCGTGGCCGTCGAGTGCTTCAAGAACGATGCTGGCCTGTACCGCAAGTTCCTGGCTGACAGCGTTGACCGCAAGGTGTTCTTCCCCTACACCAACGACGAACCTCTGGCCTCCATGCTGTACCTGGATTTCATCTCCTCTCCTGAGGTTGTGAAGTACCTGCAGATCGGCGACGAAGGCATCAACCACGAAGTGAAGGAAAACGGCGCCATCGCCACCAAGGCTGCTGTGGCTCCCGACATCCAGAACTCCGGCATGAACATCGACTACACCATCACCATCAACGGCCTCAACCTGTTCGACACCGAGCTGACCAACAAGTCCAAGGCGCTGAACTACGCTGGCGTTGAGAGCAAGTACGTCGAGATCGCTCTGGCCTGCTCCACCCATGACGGCCGCACCGTTGGTCACTTCAACGTGGGCGCCATCAGCGCTGAAGAAGGCGTGGGCACCAGCCTGACCGAAAAGCGCGACGCGTTCCTGTGCCAGGCCGTGGTTGCTGCTGAAGCTGACTTCGACAAGGTTTACGACGCCGGTATGGAAGATTACCTCGCTTCCGGCGGTCAGGACATCATCGACGAGCGCGCTGAAAAGCTGGGCAAGTAATCGATTTTGCTGACACATATTTCGGGAGAAGCGCACACGCGCTTCTCCCCTTTTTGAACACGGAGGACAAGCACCATGACAAACCTGATCAATGACGGCTGGTCTTTTGCCAAGCTGCCTCATGGCAGCAGCTATCAGGACGCGCTGAATGCCCCCTTTGCGCCGGTGGATCTGCCCCATGACTGGCTGATCTGGCAGAAGGAGCTGTACGAAACCAGCGATGGCTGGTACCGCCGCACGCTCACCGTGCCTGCGGACGGCCTTGTGCGCATTCTGCGCTTCGACGGCGTGTATATGGACTGCGACGTGATCCTCAACGGCAGAGTGATCCGCACGCACCGCTACGGCTACACCTGCTTCCATGTGGATCTCACCCCGCATCTGCAGGCGGGCGAAAACACGCTCATGGTGCATATCCGCTTCCAGAGCCCCTGCTCGCGCTGGTATTCGGGCGCAGGCATCTTCCGCGATGTGGCGCTGCTCACGCTGCCGCAGAACCACATCGTGCCGGACGGCGTGTACGTGCACAGCGAGCCTGTGGGCGATCATTGGCAGATGCACATCTCCACCGAAACCGTGGGCGAAGGCACGGTGCATCACCGTCTGACCGATGCAGACGGCGCAGTGGTGGCAGAGGGCAGCAGCCCGCTGACCATCGCCAATCCGCACCTGTGGAGCTGCGAAACGCCCTATCTGTACACGCTGGATACCACCTTCGGCACGGACAGCGTGCGCCAGCGCGTGGGTCTGCGCACCATCCGCATGGATCCGGACGAGGGTCTGTTTCTCAACGGCGAGCACATCAAGGTACACGGCGTGTGCCTGCATCATGATCTGGGCGCGCTGGGCGCAGCCTTCCACGAAAAAGCCGCGCGCCGCCAGCTGCGCGTGATGCAGCAGATGGGCGCCAATGCCATCCGCACGGCGCACAATCCCTCTGCGCGCCAGCTGATGGACCTGTGCGACGAAATGGGCCTGCTGGTGATGAACGAGCTGTACGACATGTGGCACCGCCCGAAAAACCCCTACGACAACGCCCGCTTCTTTGACGAGCACATGGAGGAGGATGTGGCCGACTGGGTGCGCCGCGACCGCAATCACGCCTCGCTGCTGCTGTGGTCGGTGGGCAACGAGATTCAGGAAACGCTCATCGACGCCGATGCGCCGGACATCACCCGCCGTCTGGAGCACAACGTGTACCTGCACGATCCCGCCAAGAACGGCCGCGTGACCCTCGGCCTCAACTATATGCCGTGGGAAGCCGCCCAGAAGTGCGTGGACGTGATCAAGCACGGCGGCTATAACTACGCCGAAAAGCTGTATGCCGCCCACCATGAGAAATATCCGGACTGGGTCATCTACGGCAGCGAGACCGCATCGCTGGTGTCCAGCCGCGGCGTGTATCACTTCCCCGCAAATACGCCCATCCTCTCCGACGCCGACCTGCAGTGTTCGTCCCTTGGCAACAGCCTCACCAGCTGGGGCACCAAGGATCTGCGCAAGATGATCGTGGACGACCTGCAAACGCCCTATTCCATGGGCCAGTTCCTGTGGTCGGGCATCGACTACCTCGGCGAGCCCACGCCCTATCACACGCGCGGCAGCTACTTCGGCTACGCCG
>JAQXJZ010000139.1 GCA_029009515.1 bacterium | reverse complement strand
TCAAAAGAGCGCCGCGCAGGCGATTCGCGATTACGACGCGGCACTGACCTCCGGCGTGCTCAAGATCGCCTCGAAGATGGGCGTTTCCACCCTTCAGGCGTATCAGAGCGCGCAGCTGTTTGAGGCAATCGGCCTGGACGCCGCGCTGGTGGATACGTATTTCACCAATACGCCGCATTTCCTGGGCGGCACGGATCTGGCACGCATCGAAGCCGACGCGCGCTGGCATCACAGCCGCGCGTTCCGCGATCCGCTCGCGGGCAATGCGGCGCTGGACAGCGTGGGCAAGCATCGCCTGCGCACCGGCGAGCACGCGGAAGAGCACCTGTACAGCCCCGAGGTCATTCATACGCTTCAGCAGGCCGTATGGAACGACGATCCGGCGCTGTTTGACCGCTATGCGCAGTTGATCGAAAACGACGGCCCGCGCACCATTCGATCGCTGCTTGATTTCCGCTTTGAATGCTGTACGCCTGTTCCGTTGGAAGAAGTCGAGCCGGTTGAACAGATTGTACGCCGCTTCAAAACAGGCGCGATGTCCTACGGCTCCATCTCGAGGGAAGCCCATGAATGCATGGCGATCGCCATGAATCGCCTGGGCGGCAGGAGCAACAGCGGCGAGGGCGGCGAATGTCCGGAAAGATTCGGCACGGAACTCAACTCCGCTGTCAAGCAGGCCGCCAGCGGCAGGTTTGGCATGACACGCGCGTACCTGCAGTCTGCACAAGAGATTCAGATCAAAATGGCTCAGGGCGCACAGCCGGGCGAAGGCGGCCACCTGCCGGGAAAGAAGGTGACGGGGGAGATCGCGCGAACCCGCTGTTCCACAGAGGGCATCTCGCTGATTTCTCCGCCGCCGCATCATGACATTTATTCCATCGAGGATCTGGCGCAGCTGATCTATGATCTTCAATGCGCGAATGAAAAAGCTGATGTGACCGTGAAGCTGGTTTCCTCCACGGGCGTTGGCATCATTGCAAGCGGCGTGGCCAAGGCGGGCGCTCACGGCATCCTGATCTCCGGCGGAGAGGGCGGCACGGGGGCAGCGCCTTTGAGCAGCGTGCATCATGCGGGCCTGCCATGGGAGATCGGTCTGGCGGAAGCACATCAGGTGCTTTGCAAAAACGGTCTGCGCCAATGCGTAAAGCTGGAAGCAGATGGCAAGCTCATGAGCGGACGCGACGTGGCGGTTGCGCTGTTGCTGGGCGCGGAGGAATTTGACTTTGCGACGGCTCCGTTGGTTGCCATGGGCTGCAGAATGATGCGCGTGTGTCATTTGGGAAATTGTCCCTTTGGCATTGCTACGCAGGATCCGGAACTGCGCAAGCGGTTTGCAGGCAAGCCGGAATATATTGAGCGGTTCATGCGCTTTACGGCCGGACAGCTGCGTGTCATTATGGCAAAGCTCGGCGCGCGTACGGTGGACGAGCTGGTTGGCCGGGCGGATCTGCTGAAGGTTAAGCCCGGAACAAAACTGGAGCTTTCCAGCCTGATTGGCCGTGGATGCAATGTCTGCTATCACGCAGATGCATCCTTCCGTTTTGCGCTTGAACAGCGCGCGGACAAACGGTTGGCAGGAGATGAGGCAAACGTGCTGACAACGGACCGCGCTTTTGGCACAACGCTGACGGGCTGCAGAAGCGTTCGCGTTACCGGCTGCGGAGGTCAGTCGTTTGGCGCGTTCCTGCCTCAGGGACAGCAGATCATCCTACACGGCGAGTGCAACGACTATCTGGGCAAAGGACTCTCCGGCGGAATTCTGGCGGTTGCCCCTCCGGAAAACGCAGTCTGGCACGAGACGGATGCTCTCATTGGCAACGTGGCGCTCTATGGCGCAACCAGCGGCGAAGCGTACATTGCCGGCATGGCGGGCGAACGCTTCTGTGTGCGCAACTCCGGCGCAACCGCTGTTGTGGAGGGAGTCGGCGACCACGGCTGCGAGTATATGACCGGCGGCAGAGTAGTCGTTCTTGGCTCGATTGGCGATAACTTTGCAGCAGGCATGTCTGGCGGCATCGCCTATGTGCTGGATGAACAGGGAATGGCTGACCAGTACATCAACCATGGCATGGTAGAGGTGGAAGCCGTCCGCGGCAGCTATGCAGATGAGCTTCGCCGGATTCTTGAAAAGCATGTGCTGAAGACGCAGTCGCCAAAGGCCATGAGCATTCTCAGGCATTTTGACACTGCCCTGCGGTGCTTCCGCATGGTGATTCCCACCGAATACAAACGTAGACTGGAACAAGCGTAATCTGTTGGGATGGAGTGCTGAACATGAAAAAGTATATCTTTGTGACGGGTGGCGTCGTTTCGGGACTTGGCAAGGGGATCACTGCCGCGTCTCTTGGGCGCTTGCTCAAGGCGCGCGGCCTGAAGGTGGCTGCGCAGAAGCTTGATCCGTATATCAACGTAGACCCTGGCACCATGAGCCCATATCAGCATGGCGAGGTATATGTGACCGAGGACGGCGCGGAAACGGATCTGGATTTGGGGCATTATGAGCGATTCATTGATGAGGATCTGAACAAGTTTTCCAATCTGACCACCGGCAAAGTCTACGCCAACGTCATCTCCCGCGAACGACAGGGCGGTTACCTTGGAAGCACTGTGCAGACCATTCCCCACATTACGGATGAAATCAAGCGCTTCATCTATTCGGTTGGCGACAAAACCGACGCCGATGTGGTGATTACCGAAATTGGCGGTACGATTGGCGATATGGAAAGCCAGCCCTTCATTGATGCCATCCGTCAGGTGGGGCGTGAAGTGGGAAGGGAAAACGCGCTTTATATTCATGTTACGCTGGTTCCGTATCTGAAAGCGTCCGGCGAGCATAAATCCAAACCCACTCAGCACTCCGTCAAGGAGCTGCAGGGAATGGGGATTGCTCCGGATCTCATTATCCTTCGTGCCGATGAAAAAATTACGGATGAAAGTATCTTCCACAAGATTGCCAACTTCTGCAATGTTGCCCCGGATTGCGTGATTGAAAACCTGACGCTGCCGGTGCTTTACGAAGCGCCGCTCATGCTGGAAAAGGCCGGACTGAGCGACATCGTATGCCGGGAGCTACACATCGAAGCGCCCAAGCCCGATCTTTCGGAATGGACGGAGATGGTCGAACGGGTGAAGCACCAAAGCAAGAGCGTCACCATTGGTCTTGTGGGCAAGTATGTGCAGCTGCATGACGCCTATCTGTCCGTGGCGGAAGCGCTCCGGCATGCAGGATACGCGCTGGACGCGAAGGTTTGCATCGAATGGATTGATTCTGAAATGCTGACAGCCGATACCTGCGGAGCGATCCTTGGCAAGCTGGACGGCATCATTGTCCCGGGCGGTTTCGGATCCCGTGGCATCGAGGGGATGATCCTTGCTGCGCAGTATGCCCGCGAGCATCATGTGCCGTATTTCGGGATTTGCCTGGGAATGCAGATTGCAGTCATCGAATACGCACGACATGCAGCCCAGCTTGAAAAGGCAAATTCCCACGAATTTGACGAATGCACGCCGCATCCGGTGATCGACTTCATGCCTGGCCAGAGCGATGATATTGATAAGGGCGGAACCCTTCGTCTGGGAAGCTATCCCTGTGATATTCAGCCGGAAACGGTCATGGAACGCTGCTACCAGAGCCGCCATATCAGCGAGCGCCATCGCCACCGCTACGAGTTCAACAACAGCTATCGGGAGGCACTCCGGAATGCCGGGCTCACACTCAGCGGCATTTCTCCCAACGGACGGCTGATTGAGGCGGTGGAGCTGACGCAGGAAGTTTTCTATGTGGGCGTGCAGTATCATCCGGAGTTCAAGAGCCGCCCCAACAAGCCGCATCCGCTGTTTATGGGGTTTGTTGACGCCGCTCTCCGGCATAAGGAGATGAGATGATGATGATACCCAACCGCCATTATGCAGAACTGAAGGATTCCTATTTGTTCTATCATATTGCTCAGAAAACAAAGGCTTATCTGTCCGAACACCCAGGGGCAAAACTCTACCGGCTCGGCATAGGCGATGTGACCCTTCCGCTGTGTAATGCTGTGATTAAGGCGCTGCATCAGGCGGTGGATGATCAGGCCAGTCAGGAACGTTTTCACGGCTACATGCCGGAGTGCGGGGCAGACTTCCTGCGAGAAGCGATTGCCGGGTATTATGCACAGCGAAACGTACAGCTTTCGGCAGATGAGATCTTTGTATCCAGCGGTGCAAGCGATGAACTCGGCGATATCCTTGATCTGTTTGACCGCAGCAATGCCGCTATGATCATCGAACCGGCCTACCCAGCCTATGTGGATGCAAATATCATGGCTGGACGCAAAATTGTTCATCTTCCTTCTGACTGCAGCAATGGTTTTCTGCCAGAGCCGGACCCTTCTTCCGAAGCAGATCTTCTCTACATCTGCTCGCCCAACAATCCCACCGGAGCTGTATTTGACAGAGCGCAGCTGCAAAAATGGGTGGATTATGCCAATGCGCACGGCTCCATCATTCTGTTTGATGCGGCTTATGAGGCCTTTATTGAACAGCCCGGTCTGCCGCACAGCATTTTTGAAATCGAAGGTGCGA
Source organism: bacterium (assembly GCA_029009515.1). Taxonomy (GTDB): domain Bacteria; phylum Bacillota; class Clostridia; order Christensenellales; family Aristaeellaceae; genus Limiplasma. Next base: position 23,919 of record JAQXJZ010000139.1, on the reverse strand, counting down.
AAACCTGCGCCATTGAGATTTGTTCCTTGTCCAAAACAGCAGGCTTTACAGGCACGCGTTTGGGATATACGGTTATCCCCAAAAAGCTGGCGCGCGGAGGCATGAACATGAATGATATGTGGGTACGCAACCGTACCACCAAGACCAACGGCGTTTCCTATATCATTCAGAAAGGCGGTGCTGCCGTTTTCACACCTGAGGGACAACGAGAGATTCATCAGAATATTCAGCTTTACAAGCAGAATGCAAAAATGCTGATGCAAACGCTGGATGCGTTGAATGTATGGTACTGCGGCGGAAAGAATGCGCCCTACATTTGGATGAAGTGTCCCGATGGGCTGGGAAGCTGGGACTTCTTTGATCTTCTGCTGAACAGAATTCAGGTGATAGGCACCCCCGGCGAAGGCTTTGGCGCATGCGGCGAGGGTTACTTCCGCTTTTCCACCTTTGGCAGTCCAGAGGATACAAAGGAAGCGGCCAAACGGCTGTATGAACTGCTGAAATGAGGTGAATGCATGCGAAACTACAAGGATGAGTTTGAGAAAAGAGTAGCGTTTATCCAATCGGTTTTGAAGGAAAGCGGGACTGCAGGGATTGTTTATGGCAACAGCGGCGGAAAGGACTCTGCTTTGGTCGGCATTCTTTGTAAAGCAGCGTGCGAAAATACTGTCGGCATTATGCTTCCTTGCAGTACCAAGCGTAACTACTACGAAGATATGATGGATGCGATTGCCGTTGCAGAGCAATACCAGATTGAGATTCGCATCGTTGATCTGAGCAAAACCAAAGACGCTTTGCTCCATACGATCGGGAAAGCCGCTTCCCTTACAGAGACAGCGGTTGCTAACATTGCTCCTCGCCTTCGCATGACAGCGTTATATGCCATTGCAGCTTCTGAGAACCGTCTGGTGGCAGGCACGGGAAACCGCAGCGAGGCTTATGTTGGCTACTTCACCAAATGGGGTGATGGTGCACACGATTTCAATCCCATCGCAGATTTGACGGTAACGGAGATCTATGAATTTCTTCGATATTTGAATGCTCCGGAGTCAATCCTGACCCAAGCACCTTCAGCCGCTTTGTTTGAAGGACAGACGGATGAACAGGAAATGGGCGTTACCTATGCGGAGCTGGACGCGCTGCTTCGCGGCGAGAAAATCGATGCGGAAAAGCAGGAGATCATCCAGCAGCTGCATAAACGCAGCGAACACAAACGAAAAGGTATCCGTATCTACGGGGGATAAGGGGCATTTCTAATGACGGGCGTACTGGATTTTGGCATTGGCAACATCGCATCCATTCTGAACATGATTGAGTGTGTGCACGGAAAAGGAATGGCTGTTCATACTGCTGAGGAGCTGGCGCTTTGCAAGTGATTGATCCTGCCCGGGGGCGGGGCGTTTGATGCGGGCATGAGCCTGCTTAACCTAAGCGGCATGCGTAATGCTCTGGATAAAGCTGTTGCCAACGGAATTCCTTTGCTGGGAATCTGTTTGGGCATGCAAATGCTGGGCTTGTCCAGCGAAGAAGGGGATGCGCAGGGACTTGGATATATTCCGTTCAGACTTCTTTCCTGGCTTGTACTGCACAGCTTCCATCAGACTGAGAGGGCCCGAAAAGCGATTTGCGCCATGATTTTTTTCGGGAATTGCATCGGAAGTGTTTATGGTGATTGCATACTTTGGATACGAAGCCGTTCTCATGGGCACAGGGCTTGGGGCAGCAGCCGGCATCCCGGGGAACATTGGACAGGGAATATGTGGAATCATCGTATCATGCATCCTGACACCGGCTCTTTCAAGAATCCGTGTGTTTGGTCGGCGGGTTGAAGAACTGAGAAAGTAAAGGAGGCCTTTTTATGACGAAAATGAAAGTCCACACTCGCGCACATATCAGATTGAACAATCAGGCAGAAGTACTCTCCTTTATGCAGGAACTCTGTCGGAATGATGACAGCTTCAGCATCGAAAACAAGCATGGAGATCACCGTATCAACGCTAAATCAGTCATTGGAGTTATGTATACAATGGTTGATTTTCCGGACGAAATGTATCTGGTGAACGATACGCACGACGGGAGAATTCCATCCTTCGTTGATTGCTATCGTGTAACGGGAGAAGACGGCGAGTTCATTCATGAATAAACCAGATAACCATTTTCATATTGCTGGACAAGGGTGCCCAGATAAGCGCATCAACGCGAATCTGAGCACCTTTTCCATATACACGAGCAAGGAGGTATCCTTATGTATTCAGGAATTGACACCATTTGGGTTTTGCTGGGCGCTGCACTGGTGTTCTTCATGCAGGCAGGCTTTGCAATGGTAGAAACCGGCTTCACCCGTGCCAAAAACGCAGGCAACATCATTATGAAGAATCTGATGGACTTTGCCATCGGAGCACCGTTGTACTGGATCATTGGCTTTGGGCTGATGTTTGGCGGCAGCGGAGCTCTGATTGGCGGCCTTGATTTGTTCTCTGCAGGTAACTACGCCAGCATTCTGCCTGAGGGAATTCCGAAAGAAGCTTTTTTGATTTTCCAGACGGTATTCTGTGCAACAGCAGCTACCATCGTGTCGGGTGCTATGGCGGAACGTACCAAGTTTAGTGCTTACTGCATCTATTCTGCTGTCATCAGTCTGCTCATTTACCCCATAGCAGGCCATTGGGTATGGGGCGGTGGTTGGCTGGCGGATATGGGCTTCCATGATTTTGCGGGTTCCACGGCGGTGCATATGCTGGGCGGTATTTGCGCATTGATCGGAGCATCCATTATCGGACCACGCATTGGCAAGTATGACGCCAAGGGAAATCCTCGCGCAATTCCTGGTCACAGCCTGACGCTGGGCGCATTGGGCGTGTTTATCCTCTGGTTCTGTTGGTTTGGATTTAACGGCTGTTCGACGGTATCCATGACGGGTAACGATACCATTGTGCTGGCCTCCAAGGTTTTTGTGAATACCAATTTGGCAGCTGCCGTAGCAACGGTTGTCACGATGATTCTGACCTGGGTTAAGTACAGTAAACCGGATGTCTCCATGACGCTTAATGGCTCTTTGGCAGGTCTTGTTGCCATCACAGCAGGCTGCGATACCGTTGCTCCCTGGGCTGCTGCTGTGATTGGCATCGTTGCAGGTATTGCGATCGTCTATGCTGTGGAGTTTATTGAAAAAAGATTAAAGGTGGATGACCCCGTTGGCGCTGTAGGCGTACACTGCATCTGCGGCGCGCTGGGCACGCTGATGGTGGGTTTGTTCTCTGATGGTACTGCGACAGATGGCTTTGGTTTGCTTTTGGGCGGCGGTTGGCATGTAATGGGCGTACAGACTCTTGGCGTGGCAGCCGTAGCTGCCTGGACTGCTGTTGGAGCAAGTGTTCTGTTCCTGCTGATTAAGCAGTTCCACGGCCTGCGAGTAGAGCCTGCGGTGGAAATTGCCGGTCTGGACGCAGCCGAGCATGGGCTGGCTTCCTCGTATGCAGACTTTATGCCTGTTCCGGAAGTGGATTCTCTTCCCGCGGTTTCCGTATCTGCCAAGGCAGAAAAAGCAGATGATATCGGAAAAGCAAAGTTCACCAAAATTTCCATTGTTTGCAGGCAGGCGCAGCTGGAAACTCTGAAAAATGCACTTGCGTCTATTGGCGTAACCGGCATTACTGTAACGCAAGTGATGGGTTGCGGCACACAAAACGGTCAGCCTGAGTTGTATCGAGGCGCGCCCGTCGGCATGACACTGCTTCCTAAGATGAAAGTGGAAGTTGTCATCAGCAAGGTGCCTGTCCGGATCGTCATTGAAACAGCCAAAGCTGCGTTGCGCACCGGTCACATTGGTGATGGCAAGCTCTTTATTTACGATGTGGAAAATGTTGTGCGTGTGCGTACGGGTGAAGAAGGATATGATGCGCTGCAGGATGATTGAGTAATCTCCCAATAGATACCGCTTCATCCGTTCCGCGATGAAGCGGTATCCGTCTCAGCGAACATTCGGCAGAGACGGATACCGATGGAAAATCATAAGGAGGTTACGATCCAGCGATTCTATGATTGGATGGCGAACGCAGCAACGCACGGCAGGAAAAAGAACCTGAACAGGAACAGTATTCTAAGAGTAAGCGGACTGCTTAGTCGGATCTTCAAGGTTGCGATTGAAATGGGGCTGATGTCCGAATCTCCGATCAAGAAAACGCTGCTTCGCATCAACGCAGAAGAAGGCGGTCATCATACTGCGCTGCCGGATCGCGAAGTGGCACGGATCAAGCAGGAGATTCCGTCCCTTGATGTGCGTGACGAACGCGTCTTTATGGCCTTGCTGGTCTATACGGGCATGCGGCCAGAAGAAGTCCTGGGCCTCAAGTGGGAAGACGTCCATCTGAGCAAACAATATGCCGAAGTGAAACGTGCAGTCACATATCCAAGGCGAAATCAGCCAGTCATCAAGGGAACCAAGACGAAGAAGTCTGTTCGCACAGTAATTCTGCCGCGAGCGCTTGTGGAAATTCTGATTCCCTGTGTGCAATCCAGCGGATTTGTCTGTAGTGGCGATCAGCCGTGGACATGGACGGTGATGGATAACATCAAGCAGCGCGCGTACAAGAAACTGCAAATCAAAGGCTTCAGCAACTACGATTTCAGATCCACTTACGGCACACAGCTCAAAGAAAGCGGACTTTCCTCCGCGATCGTGGCAGATCTGATGGGCCATGCGGACACACGCATGGTCGAAACGGTCTATGCCAGAACAAGGCATGAAGGCGTCATGAAGCAGCTGGAAGCGGTAGAGGCGATAAACGCCGTTTTGTGACAGTCTTTGTGACAAATCAAAAAGCCCTCAAGCCCATATGAAATAAGGCTTTGAAGGCTCTTGAAAACGCTGGTTTGTGACACTTTCTGTGACAAACAGCATGAAAATGATGTTGAGGTCATCTTTTCAGAAATAAGAAAAACGCTCAATCCCTTATGGATCAAGCGTTTTCTTATTGGTGGGATTAGTAGGGCTCGAACCTATGACCTCCACGATGTCAACGTGGCGCTCTAACCAACTGAGCTATAATCCCGCGCGCCTTTCAGCGACGAAAGTTATAATACCACAGTTGATGGCAAAATGCAATACCTAAATGAAGAAAAAACGAAAATAATTATTCTGAAAAGGAGAAAAATGCTGAAACGGCAAAATACAGGCTGCTTGGACGCATGCTTGACAGGAAATTGGGTCAAGAATAGAATGATAGTATCTTTGAAATGTGGGGGAGGGGAAGCGCGTGGCCGTGCCGTACAGCCGTACTGTGATTGGGTCGCTGCCGTGGTACAGCGTGCTGATTGTTGCGGGCATTCTGCTGGCTGTGTGCATTGCCTCGCATGAGGAAAAGCGTATCGGCCTTCCCAGAGATACCGCCATTGATCTGGCGCTGGTGGTGGTGCCGTGCGGCATCGTCGGGGCAAGGGCGTATTATGTGGCCATGAGCTGGCAGAGCTTCGTGGCGGATCCGCTCTCGGTGCTGTACGTGTGGCAGGGTGGATTGGCCATTTATGGCGGCGTTATTGGCGGCGCGCTGGGCGCGTGGATCTATGCGCGGCGCAGGCAGCTTTCCTTTGCGGCCATTGCGGATATCATCGCGCCGGGGCTTCTGCTTGCCCAGGCTGTTGGCCGGTGGGGCAATTATTTCAATATGGAGGCCTATGGGCCTGCCATCAGCGATCCGCGCCTGCAGTGCTTTCCGCTGGCTGTGCTCATTCCGACGGCGGAGGGCTGGGTGTGGCATGCGGCTACGTTTTTCTATGAATCGATGTGGAACCTTGGCGGATTCATCGCCCTGTGGCTTCTGCGAAAGCATCAGCGGCAGCGCGGCAATGTGTTTGCGTGGTATCTGGTCATCTATGGCAGCGGCCGGTTCATCATCGAGCAGCTGCGGCAGGACAGCCTGATGATCGGCCCGCTGCGCGCATCGCAGTACCTCAGCCTCCTCCTGTGCGCAGGCGCGGCGCTGTTGCTGCTCAGGCGCAGCATGCGCGGCAGGCATCTGGCCTTTTCTGCGCTGTGTGTGCTTCTGTGGATCAGCCGCTGGGCGCTGATGGGCCGCAATGGCGGATATGCCTTTGTGCTGCTGGCGGCAGGCACGCTGGCTGTGTGGCTCACAAGGCGCTGCCCCAGGGCGCATGCGTTGTTGGCGGCAGCGCTGGTGCTGGATGCTGCCGGACTGATGATGAGCATGAGCGGCTGGCCCGTTTCGCATGAACTGGCTGCGCAGATCCATACGCTTCTTTGCAGCATCACGCTGCCTATGGGGCTGGGCGCGCTCACCTGTACGCAAGATCAATGAGGAAGGATACCCCTATGCCTATTGGAAAAACGCGGAATATGCTGTATGGACTGGCCTTGCCTGTGCTGGGCAAAGCCTGCGCGTGGAAGCCTGCCAAGGGTGATGCATTGCAGTGCATCCTGCACAGGCATCACGTGGCGGGCGCGTGCATTCAGCGCTTTGAAAAGGGAACGCTGACGGATTGCACCGCAGTGGGCTATGCGAGCCTGGAGGGTGGCAAGACATCCGTCACGGCGGATACGCTCTTCCGCACCGCGTCCATTGCCAAAATGGTCACCGCGCTGCTGGTCATGCGCCTGCAGACCAAAGGCCTGATCAGCGTGGAGGAGGACGTCGGCAGTCTTCTGGGATTTGATGTTCGCAATCCACACCATCCGGATACGCCCCTCACACTGGGCATGCTGCTCAGCCATACCTCGTCCATCGTGGATTCGCCCGCGTATTTTGCCCGCATGGGTGAAGTCACGGCGCAGGAGCTGCTCGGCCAGCAGGATGCCTTCCTGAATGCCAGCCCCGGCGCGCGTTTCCGCTACAGCAACTTTGCGGCAGGACTCGTCGCCTGTGTGCTGGAAACGCGTTTTGGCATGAGCCTTGAAACGCTGGCGCAGCAGGAATTGTTTCAGCCGCTGGGCGTGTTTGGCACCTATGATATCACCCAAACCCGCGGCCGCGTCGTGGCGGACAGCTACCGTGTGCTGCCATCTGGCCATGCGTTTGATGCACAGGCGCGTCTGGCCAAAGCCCAATCTGTGCTTAAGCCCGATCCTGAGCGCCATTACGCCCTGGCCTCCGGCAATCTCTTTATCTCTGCGCCGGATCTGGCCAGGCTGGCGCTGGTCGCGTGGAACGGCGCGGAGGGTTTCCTCGATGAGCGCAGCCTGTGCGCTATGCACACGCCCATTCATGGCTGGCCGGAGCCTGAGGTGAACATGCGCCACGGCATGGGACTGCTGATGATGGATGAGCCCGCCATCTGCCCGCACAGGGTGTGGGGGCATCAGGGCTTTGCCTACGGGGCAGTGAACGGCGTGTTTTTTGATGAGGAGGGCAGCGGTTTCGTGTGCCTCAACAGCGGCGCCAGCGAGCAGCGCCTTGGCCATCTGGCCCTCATCAACCGCGATCTCATCCGGCTGTGGATGAAGAAGTAAGGAGTTATTCTAAAGATGCTGGATACCGTACGGGAGATTAACGAAAAACGCCGCAGCTCCGTGATTGTCATGGAGAGCGGCGAAAGCTTCTGGCTCACGTGGACGCAGTTGCAGGAGCACGATCCCTTTGCCGTCGGGCAGGAGGTGGATACAGACGCGCTGCGCGAATGGCTCTTGCCGCGCCAGTATCCCATGGCGCTCAACGACGCCGTGGCATTGCTGGCCCAGCGCGCACAGGCCAGCGGCGAGATCCGCCAGAAGCTCAAGCGCAAGCTGTACATGGACGATACCATCGAGATGGTGCTGTACAAGCTGGAAAAGGAGCGCCTGCTGGATGACGAGGCCTTTGCCCGCGACTGGGCTGCATCGCGTGCACGCAGTCATGTGGGCAAGAGCCGCATCATGCGCGAGCTGCGCATGAAGGGTATTCCGCAGCAGATGGCGCAGAACGTGCTGGAAGAATTGGACGAGGAAGAAAGCGACGAGGCAGCCGTGGCGCTGGCGCGCAAGCTGCTCAAGCGCTACAGCCGCGAGGCGGACGAACGCAAAGCCATGCAGAAGCTGCTGATGGCCATGGCGCGCCGCGGATACGGCTACGAAGAAAGCAAACAGGCCGTCGAAACGGCGCTGCAGGAGGAAGACGAATGAAGCATCTGGGCACACAAACCCTTGAAACCAGCCGGCTGATCCTGCGAAAGTTTACGCTGGATGACGCGCCCGCCATGCACGCCAACTGGGCCAGCGATCCTGAAGTGACCAAATTTCTCACATGGCCGGTGCATCCCAATGCAGACGTGAGCCGCATGGTGCTGGAAAGCTGGGTGAAGGCCTATGACGATCCGAAGGATTACCAGTGGGCCATTGAACTGAAGGAAATCGGCCAGCCCATCGGCTCCATCGGCGTGGTGGGGCAAAACGAGCAGACGGAGATGCTCCACATCGGCTACTGCATTGGGCAGAGCTGGTGGCACAAAGGCATCATGACGGAGGCGCTGCAGGCGGTGATGAACTTCCTGTTTGACGAGGTGGGCGCCAATCGCCTGGAATCGCGCCATGATCCGCGCAATCCCCACTCTGGTGCGGTCATGAAAAAGTGCGGCATGAAGTACGAAGGCACCATGCGCAGCGCCGACTGGAACAACCAGGGCCTTTGCGACGCCTGCTGCTACGCCATCCTGAAAAGCGACCGATGAAAAAGAACCTGCTGCATTTGAATGGCAGCAGGTTCTTTGACAGGCTGAGCAGCGGACGGATTATGTCCGCTGCTTTTGGTATGCCATTGTGTTTCTCAGCTCATCATTTCAATATGACGGCGGATGGCCTCAAAGGCTTCGTCGCTCAGGTCGTGCTCAATTTTGCACGCATCCTGACGGGCGGTTTCCTCGTTTACGCCCAGCATAATGAGCATGCGGGTGAGCAGGTCGTGCCTTTCCAGTATGCGGCCGGCAATGGCCTCGCCGGTTTCGGTCAGGGTGATGCGGTTGTCATCGCCCATGAGAATATATCCGTTCTCACGCAGCTTCTTCATGGCAAAACTGACGGAGGGCTTCGTTACGCCCAGATGCGCAGCAATATCTACAGAACGCGCAGTGCCGTTCTCTTTGCACAGCATGAGGATGGTCTCCAGATAATCCTCTCCAGATTCGTGGATTTTCATGTCATGCCTCCTTTTCTGTGATCCTATCCTACTGTGCAGGCAAAAGCGGCGCGCGGGTTGACAGTGCCTGCAGAATGGGATAAAATCGATTGGTTCAATTCATTCCGCTTTTGCGGAGAAATGCGAGGAAACGAAATGGGTTTGTTTCAGCTTGTGCTGATTGCAGTAAGTCTTTCAATGGACGCCTTTGCCGTGGCGCTTTGCAAAGGCCTGTGCATGCGCCGCATTCATTACGGACATGCGCTTACCATCGCGCTGTTTTTTGGCGGTTTTCAGGCTTTGATGCCGCTGATCGGCTGGCTGCTTGGCACGCAGTTTGAGCAGTACGTCACGCCGGTGGATCACTGGATTGCCTTTGTGCTGCTGGGCTACATCGGCGGCAAGATGATCTGGGACGCCTTCCATGAAGATAACGAAGGCATGGCCTGCGATACCGAGGAACGCCTCGATATGAAAGAGCTGTTTGTGATGGCCGTGGCCACCAGCATCGACGCGCTGGCCGTCGGCATCACCTTTGCCTTCCTGCAGGTGCAGATCGTGCCCGCCGTGCTGTCCATCGGCCTGATCACCTTTGGCCTCAGCTTTGTGGGCGTGGTGGTTGGCAACCGCTTCGGCAACAAATTTCAGTCCAAGGCGCAGCTGCTGGGCGGCGCGGTGCTGATTGGCATCGGCATCAAAATCCTGCTGGAGCACCTGGGCATTCTGGGCTGATCAGTCCATGTCGTCCTCGTCGCTGACAGGGCTTTCAAAGTTGGGCTGGAACCAGTCCGTGTCCTTCAGCTGCGAAAGCATCTCGCGGGTGATGACGGTGTTGGTGCCAAGACAGGCGTTGCAGCGGTAGCCGCATTCGGGGCAGACGCACGCCATGTGCTCAGTTTCGGACTGGATCATATAAGCTTCGCAATGCGGACATCCGCAGCGCATATCCATCGCCTCCAGAGTAGAGTAGCACTATTCTAACACAGGATGGACGGAAACGCAAAGGAACGATGAAAATGAGGAAAAAATGTCTGCTGGCGCTCGTGCTGCTGCTTGTGACCCTGTGCCTTTGCTCCTGCAAGGAGAATCCTTCGGGAGAGGACCTGTTTGAAAAGCTGGTGGCGCACTTTGCCGGACGCGGCTTCACCTGCGCGCTTGAGCCTGTGGAAACCGGCCGCGATGTGCCCATTTACAACGGCAGCGTATGGTGCAGCCTGAAGCTCAACGGCGAGGAAGTGCTGGTGTACTTTGACGAAAGCAACCGCGCCGATTATCTGAGCGGCTTCGTCGATGAAGAGCGCTATGGCCGCGTCGAGTGCTTCGGTCTGCGCTTCGTGCTGGTGTATGCTGGCGAAGATCCTGCTGTGCATGAAGCCTTGGATGCTATGGTCAGCATTTGAATGATATCCGAAAAACCGCCTGCAGAAACAGCTTTCTGCAGGCGGTTTTTGTGTTACATCAGCCCAACGGCTTCCGATGCATATTTTCCCATGAGAATGATGAACGCGGCGGTGATCAGCCACAGCACGCACCACAGAGCAATGCGCGCCCAGCGCTTGGACTGGCGGCTGATGAACCACCGGCAGCCCACCGGCAGCGCGATGCTCAGCACGATGTAGGGCAGACGCGCCCAGTTGCTTCCGCCAAGGGCGAACACATACCACGGCGCGCGGATCATGTCGTAATAGAAACCCTCAAACAGCACAGAACCCGTGCGATGGCACAGCACCATGTAGACGCAGTTGATGAAGAGCAGGCACAGCTCGTGGAAATACACCACGTCCTTCGTGCCGCCGCCCACGAGCTCCAGAAGGCGCTTGCCCTGCAGCAGAGGCGAAAGAATCTTTGCCAGCGACAAAAGCACCGCAGCTGCCGAGAGTGTGGTCAGAATGGGCATGAAGAAGAACGCAGGCTTGAATACCTCCATGGGATGCACAGAAAAGGTGATGTCGTGCCCGCTCAGCAACAGATAGCCGACTTGCACAATCACAACAGAAACCAGTACCATCCACGGATTCACGCGCCAGCGCACATGCCAGCGCCGGTAATAATGACCCGCTGCCATGAAAAACAGCAAAAACGCCGTGCGGCAGCCCAGCAGCGCAATTCCCTGAGGCTCCGTTCCGATCATATTGCGCACCACATACAGCGAAGCCAGACTGAGCGCCAGCGTACCTGCCAGCACCAGCGCTTCCGTGCGCTTGCCCGGAATGCGGATGAGCGCGCCATAGATCATCTCCAGCACAAAGAGCTGGAAGATAAACCACATGGCGTTGGAAAGCGGGTAGGCGTTGCACATCACAAAGGGGTTCGCCAGCAGCCCATCCAGCGAAAGGCTCAGCCCGCGTTCATACAGCCCGAAACGCGAACCGATCAGCGCCAAACCCGTCAGCGCCAGCCGCACGCCCAGAGCAGGTAGCAGCAGGCGCAGGAACTTGCGCTTTACAAAGCCGATGTAAGTGCCTTTTTCAGACAGCAGCACGCCGGAGATGAACACAAATATGGGCATGTGCCACGAGTAATAGGGGAAAGGCGTAAAGCCGGCAATGGACAGCTCCGGCCCCGTATGCCCCAGCACCATGGCCAGAATGGCAATGCTCTGCACAAACAGAATCTCATAATCCCACTTCCGCGCCATGCAATCAACTCCTTAATACGCTTTGAGGCCGCCTATGGCGGCCTCAAAACACAGGATGCCAAAGGGCAAAGCCCTTTGGCAGGATGCAGGGACAGCGCCCCTGCCGTCCTCCCTTACGCAGTACGCTCGTCTCCCCAGAAGAACAGCGCCACGGTGCCGGGGCCGGTGTGGCTGCCGATGGTGGTGCCAATGCTGTTGATGAGCACCTTGCCATTGAGGTTGGGGAAGCGCTCTTCCACCAGACGGGCCACGGCCTGCGCATCTTCAAGGCAGGCAGAGTGGCAGATGTAGCACTTGCCGTTGTACGCCAGACCGCCCTGAGCGTGCTCTTCCATCTTCTTGACGATCTCGCGGATCACCTTGTTCTTGCCGCGGATCTTGTGACGGGGGATGAGCTTGCCCTCGTTGTTGACGTTGAGCAGGGGGCAGATGTTGAGCATGGTGCCGAAGAAGCCGGAAGTCTTGGAGATGCGGCCGCCCTTGACGAAGAAGGTGAGGTCGCTGGAGAAGAACCAGTGATGCAGGTTCAGACGGTTGGCCACGGCAAAATCGCGCACTTCGTCGATGGTCTTGCCCTCGTCGCGCAGGTCGGCCAGCTTATCCATCAAAAGGCCAAAGCCGGAAGCGGCGGCCAGAGAATCCACCACATAGAGCTTGCGGTCGGGGTACTTTTCCTGCAGATCATCGCGGGCGATGCAGGCGGAGTTGTAGGAGCCGGAAATGCCGCTGGACAGCGCCAGATGCAGCACGTCCTTGCCTTCCTTGAGGAAGCTCTCGAAGTAGGCGGTGTATTCGTCGGCGTTGACCTGAGAGGTGCGGGTATCCGCGCCATCCACCATGGCCTGATAGAATTTGTCAAAGGGCATGGATTGGCCCAGATCGTCGCTGTAGGTTTTGCCATCCAGCATGTAGTGGAAGCAGATGTAGTGGATATCACGCGCAGCAAAATGCTCGGCGCTCAGGTCGGCGGTGGAGCAGCAGCTCAGAACGAAATCAGCCATGGGAGTCACTCGCTTTCTGTGGGATCAGAATGGTTCACAATGTTAACTTCTACATCCGGGCGGAAAATCCTGCCTGAGACAGTTCATCTTCATAATAAACACGCGTCAGTTCCAGGCCGCTTGCAGGCGCGGTGACGCCAAGCGCCAGACGGTCGCGGGTTTCCAATGCCTTTTGAAAAGCGTCTGGCGCGATGCGCCCCATGCCGATGTCCAGCATGGTGCCTGCAATGATGCGCACCATATTATAGAGAAACGCGTTGCCAAACACAGTCAGCGTGAGCAGATCGCCATCCTGATCCAGACGGATATCGCTGATGGTGCGGATGGTGGTCTTGGCCGTGCCGCCGGAAGCCTGGAAGGCGGCAAAGTCATGCGTGCCCAGCAGATCAGGCAGAGAATGACGCATGAGATCCACATCCAGCTTGTAGGGCACGTGCGCGGTGATGTTGCGGTAGATGGCGCTGGCATGCGGCGCATTGTGGATGCGGTAGGTGTAGCGCTTGCCCTTGGCGTCAAAACGGGCGTGGAAATCGCCCGGCACGTCCCTGCCCTCCAGCACGCGGATGTCCGGCGGCAGACAGGTATTGAGCGCGAAGGGATACTTGTCGGCCGGGATGCGGCTCACGGTATCGAAGTGAACGCGCTGCCCCAGCGCATGCACGCCTGCATCGGTACGGCTGGCACCGGTGATGCGGATGGGCGTATGGATGAGTTTCTCCAGCGCCTCTTCCAGCCGCTGCTGCACAGCCACGGCATTCTCCTGCAGCTGCCATCCGGCATAGTTGGTGCCGTCATAGCTGACGGTGAGCAGGATTCGGTGGGTGCCTTCGGCAGGCGCTTCCTTGATGATGGGAGGCAGCGTCGTCATGCAATCCACTTCCCGCACAGGATGGTGAGAATCAGCACCGCCACGGTGATCAGCAGCGCCCACAGATCCTCCATGGTGTACTTGAGCACGCGCAGACGGGTGCGGCCTTCGCCGCCGTGATAGCAGCGCGCTTCCATGGCCATGGCCAGATCGCCCGCACGGCGGAAGGCGCTCACAAACAGCGGCACCAGCAGCGGAATCATGGCCTTGGCGCGCTTGATGAGGTTGCCACTTTCAAAGTCCGCGCCGCGCGCCATCTGCGCCTTCATGATCTTGTCCGCTTCTTCAATCAGCGTGGGGATGAAGCGCAGCGCAATGGTCATCATCATGGCCAGCTCATGAGCCGGAAAGCGGATGACCTTGAGCGGCCCAAGCAGATTTTCGATGCCGTCGGACAGCGCGATGGGGGAGGTGGTGAGGGTGAGGATGGACGTACCGGCCACCAGGAACACCAGACGCATCGCAAAATGAATGGCGGTGATGAGGCCTTCCCTGGTGATCTTCAGAATGCCCAGCTTCAGCCACACGGTTTCGCCGGTGGAGAAGAAAAGGTTGAGCACGAAGGTGAGGATCAGCAAAAAGCGCAGGGGCTTGATGGATTTGAGCAGATTTTTGGCCTTGAGGCCGGACAGGCGGGTGGCCAGCAGCACATAGGCCAGCGGCCAGATGTACCAGATGGGGCTGGACACGCAGAAGATGATGGCGATGTAGAGAACCGTCAGGATGATCTTGCAGCGCGGATCCAGCCGGTGAACGGCGGTGTTTCCGGGCAGGTACTGGCCCAGCGTGATGTCTCTCAGCATGCGCCGCCCTCCTTTCCCATCAGGCCGAGGATGGCTTTGTGCACCTCGTCCAGCGTGTACAGATCATCGGGCAGATCAAAGCCCTCGGCGCGCAGGGCATGCGTCAGCTGCGCCGCCTGCGGCACGCCAAGGCCGATGGATTCCAGCAGCTCCTGCTGCAGGAAAACCTCGCGCGGCGTGCCGGTCAGCACCATTTCGCCGTGGCTCATGACCACCAGACGGGTGGCGAGGGTGGAGATATCGTCCATGCTGTGGCTGACCATGATCACCGTCAGCCCACCAGCCGCATGCAGGGAGCGGATCATGTTGAGAATGCTGCGGCGGCCAGCGGGATCGAGGCCTGCGGTGGGCTCGTCCAGAATGAGCACCTTGGGCTGCATGGCCAAAACGCCCGCGATGGCCACACGGCGCATCTGTCCGCCGCTGAGCTCAAAGGGCGAGCGATCCGCGATGTCGTCATAGTTCAGCCCCACCTGCTCCATGGCATGGCGCACGCGGCGGTCGATCTCATCGGCGGAAAGCCCCATGTTCTTCGGGCCGAAGGCGATGTCCCTGGCCACGGTTTCTTCAAACAGCTGATACTCGGGGTACTGGAACACCAGCCCCACCTTTTTGCGCACTTCCAGCAGGCTGACGCCTTTCTCAGTCAGGTCGATGCCATCCACCACGATGCGTCCCGAGGTGGGCTTGACCAGACCGTTCAGGTGCTGAATGAGCGTGGTTTTGCCGCTGCCGGTGTGACCCAGCAGGCCGATCAGCTCGCCGTCCTCAATGGTGAGGTTCACATCGTGAATGGCGGTGGAGGCAAAGGGACTGCCGGGCATGTAGGTATGCGTGAGATGTTCGATCAGGATCGGCATAGCTTCTGCTTCAGCTCCTTTACCATATCGTCAACGGTCAGAATGCCATCCGGCAGACAGGCGCCGTCGCGGTTGAGCATCATGGCCAGCTCCGCCATGGGCGGCACATCCAGCCCGAGCTTTTTGATTTCTTCCACCTTTGTGAACACTTCGGAGGGAGTGCCGTCCATGGCCACGCGGCCCTTGTCCAGCACCACCACGCGGTCGGCCTGCGCGGCTTCCTCCATGAAATGGGTGATCCACAGAACGGTCATACCCTCATCGCGGTTGAGCCTGCGCACGGTCTTGAGCACATCCGCACGGCCGGAAGGATCCAGCATGGCGGTGGCTTCGTCCAGAATCATCACTTCCGGCTGCATGGCCAAAACGCCGGCCACAGCCACGCGCTGCTTCTGACCGCCGCTGAGCATGTGCGGGGCAAAGGAAGCGCGCTCGGTCATGCGCACGGCAGCCAGCGCCGCATCGATGCGCGGGATCATCTCCGGCTGCGGAACGCCCAGGTTTTCCAGGCCAAAGGCCACGTCCTCGCGCACCACGTTGGCCACGATCTGGTTGTCCGGGTTCTGGAACACCATACCCGCGTGGCGGCGCACCTGCCACACCTGCTCCTCTTCAGAGGTGTCCAGTCCGCATACCAGCACCTTGCCCTCGGTGGGCAGGTACAGCGCGTTCATCATCTTGGCCAGCGTGCTCTTGCCGCTGCCGTTGTGGCCAAGCACCGCCACAAAGGAGCCCTTTTCAATGCCAAGGCTCACGTGGTTGACGGCGTTGGTTTCGGCGTCTTCGTATTGATAGCAGACGTCCTTTGTCTGCATGGGAAACTGGTAGTGCTGTTTATCCATCGTGTTCTCCTTCAGTTTTCGTGCGGCAGATGCTCATCCGCCCACGCAAGCGCATGCGCCTTGTCGCTTTCCAGCTGCTGGCGCAGCGCGTCCAGCGACGGAAATGTGGTTTCCGGGCGCAGATAGGCAAGGTAGCGCAGGTACAGCTTCTGTCCGTACAGCGGCCTTGCCGGGTAGCCCAGCAGATGCGCCTCCACCGTGGGCATGCCGCCCGGCGCGGTGGGATGACGCCCCTGATTGAGGATGGTGACGTAGGCTTTCTCCTCCTCGCCGTCAAGGCGGGCCAGCCCAACGTACACGCCCTCTCTGGGCCATGAACGTTCCGCAGGGTCGTAAGCGATGTTGGCCGTGGGAAAGCCCAGTTTGCTGCCCAGCTGCTTGCCCGGCACCACCTGTCCGCTCAGTTCAAACGGCAGCCCTTCCACGTCCATTCCTCCTTACCCGCAAATGGCATTTTTGACACACCAAAAAAGCGCATGTCAAATGCGACTGTATTATACTTCAATGTAAGAAGAAACGCAAACAAAATGAAGGAAAAACCTTCATTTTTCAAGCCACTTGTACGCTTTGGTATGTTTGTGATATGATAGTTACGTATCAACCGAAAACAATCCGCAGAAGGAGGCTTTCCCATGGTCTTTTCTGATTTTCATTTTTACAGCGAAGTGCTTGGCATCCAGACCGCAGCCTATGTGCTGATGCCCGATGAGCAGCTGCTCAGGCAGTCCAAACAGCCCGTTCCTGTGCTTTACCTGCTGCATGGTCTGAGCGATGATCACACCATGTGGATGCGCCAGACCTGCATTGAACAGATAGCGAAGGATTACCGCGTGTGCATCGTGATGCCGGCGGTCAACCGCTCCTTCTACATGGATATGGCGCACGGCGCGAAGTACGATACCTTCATCGCCGAGGAGCTGCCGCGCATCATCGAAACCTACTTCCCTGTGGGCAAAAAGCGCGAGCACCGCTTTGCCGCCGGTCTGTCCATGGGCGGCTACGGCGCCATGAAGCTGGGTCTCACCCGTCCCGGCCGCTATGCCGCGGTGGCCAGCCTGTCCGGCGCGCTGGCGATGGAAAAGGTGTTCACCCGCGAGGACCTCAAGGGCAGCAGCTACCTGAAGGAAATGGAAAATATCTACGGCGACGAAAAATCTCTGCTCAGCGGCAAGGGCAACCTGAGCAAGCTGGCTGAAAAGCTGATGAAGACCCCCGAAAAGGCTCCGAAGATGTACGTGGCCTGCGGCACGGAGGATTATCTGTTCCTTGCCAACGAAAGCTTCATCGACCGCTTCGGCAAGGCGTTTGGCATCGATTACTTCACCGAGCCCGGCGTGCATTCCTGGCGCTTCTGGAACAAGCATATCGAGCTGGTACTGGCATGGCTGCCGCTGGAGAAAAGGAAAATCGAAGGATGAAAAAGAACAGCACAGCCATCGAAAGGCTGATCAACGAAGGCTTTTTTGCCAGCAAGGAAGCCGCGCTGCCCTACCTGATGAGCGGCGCGGTGTACTGCGGCGCGGTGCAGGTGACCACCGGCGGTCAGAAGATCCCGCTGGATAAGCCGCTGACCGTGAAGGGCCTGAACGAGCGCTACGTGAGCAAGGGCGGCTATAAGCTGGAAGGCGCGATTGCGGACTTTGGCATCGACGTAAAGGGCCGCATCTGCATTGACGCAGGCGCGTGCACCGGCGGCTTCACCGATTGCCTTGTGAAGCACGGCGCGGAAAAGGTCTACGCCGTGGAGGTGGGCTTTGGCCAGCTGGCCGGATCGCTTTCGCAGGACCCGCACGTGGTCAATCTGGAAAAAACCAACCTTGGCGATGAAAAACTGCTCACCCTTGATCCCAAGCCGGATCTGGGCAGCGTGGATCTGAGCTATCTTTCGCTGGTCAAGGCGGTGCCCCAGTACCGCGAGATCATGCACGGCAAGGGCGAATTGATGTGCCTGGTCAAACCCCTGTTTGAAACGGACGATCCCAACGCGCGCCGCACTGGCGAGATTGACCCGCAGAGCTTCCCGGCGCTGCTGCGCAAACTCTGCGACACGCTGGATCAGCAGGAGGGCACGCACGCAGTAGCCGTCACCCACAGCCCCGTGACCGGCAACAACGGCACGCACGAGTTCTTCCTGCACGTCGTGTTCGATGAAGAAGAACACGCTTCCGTCACCGACGAAGCCATCAACAAAGCATATGATCGTGTGATGCAGCTCGAAAAGTATCACAAGTAAGAGTCCCACCCTGAGGCCGCAAAGCGGCCTCAACTATGGGATTCTTAAGGGGCTTAGCCCCTTAAGCGGGATCCAAGGGCAGAGCCCTTGGCCGCCGGAGGCTCCGAAGGAGGAAAAAACATGAAAAAGTTTCTGCTGTGCCTGCTGGCCGTCCTTTGCCTGCTGACGGGCAGCGCGCTGGCCGAGCAGTTCGGCTTGGTCAGCGGCACGGATGTGCTCAACCTGCGTGAACAGGGCAGCTCTGCCAGCCGCTGGCTGGGCAGCTATCCGCGCGGCACGTGGGTGGAGATTGTGGGCAGCCAGAATAACTTCTACCGCGTGTATACGCCGGATGGCCGCGTGGGCTATATGAGCAAGAACTACATTGACGCGGTGGATGGCCAGGAATACCACTGGTCCGTTGTGGTCACCAACCAGAACGGCGGCGCGTTCCTCAACTTCCGCGAGCAGCCCAGCTATACCTCACGCGTGCTGGATATCTTCTACAACGGCGTGCCGCTGTATGTGCATGACCTGTACAACGGCTGGTACACGGTGGAAATCAACGGCCAGGTGGGCTATGTGCGCAGCGAGTTCGTATCCGATCTGGGCAGCAGGAACGCAGCCGGCAAGACGGTTGCCACCATCAAAACGCCCAATAACTCCGCCATGAACCTGCGCTCCGGCCCCGGCATGAACTACGACGTCATCGCCCAGTTTTCCGGCGACCGCTATGTGTCGGTGCTGGCCAAGGGCAAGGGCTGGTGGTGCGTGAGCATTGACGGCTATGTGGGCTATATGAGCAGCGATTATCTCGCCGACGGCCTGGTGGCCGCACGTGATCTGGCGGCGGACAGTCAGCCTTCCGGCGGAACGCCCTATGTAGTGGTGAGCAATCCGCGCGCCACGCAGGCGCTCAACCTGCGCCAGTACGCCACCACCGCCTCCATGGTGCTGGATAAGCTGTACAACGGCCGCAAGCTGTGGGTGAACGAGCAGGGTACGGAGTGGTGCTCCGTCACCGATCAGACCACGGGCGTAAGCGGTTATGTGATGACGCAGTTTGTGAAGCTGCACAATCTGCCCGCCACGCCGAAGCGCATGGTATATCATCCCAGCGGCACGTATGTCAACCTGCGCTCTGCGCCCAATATGACCACGGGCAGCATCCGCGCCCGCGTGCCCTCCGGCAGCAGCGTCGTGATCCTCATCCCCGGTCCCGACTGGTGCAAGGTGCAGTACGGCAATTACACCGGCTACATGATGACCTACTTCCTGCAGTAAGGTACAGCCTGCTTAGCCAGCGCATGACCGGCATGCATAGCATGCCAAGCGCACAAAGGTAAAAAACAACCCCTTTTTCCATGAAAAAGGCCAGCGGCGTTCCGATGGGCGCCGCGCGCAAAAACAGATAGTTGGTGTGAAAGGCGCGGTTGAACGCGCTGACCGCCAGCACATAGCCGCTGCCGAAAAGAAGCGTCCTTCGCGGATCGACGGGCAGCGGCTTTTTCATGCCAAAATGGTACAGCGGCATGAGAGAAAGCAGCACATGCAGCCGGTAAAAGGATAACCGCATGAGCAGCGGATGAGAACAGCGGATGACGGCGGGAAAGAACAGCGTGATGAACGCCGCAGGCGCAGCCAGAATCATCTGCATCTCGTACAGCCATGCAGGCGTATGCCACAAAAGAAAAATGGAAAGAATGCCAAACAGGCTGCACAGATGCAGCGGCAGCGCGGTTTCGATCGTTAATAGACCGTCCATATGAAGAAGGAGCAGCTGCATGCCCATGGATGCCGCCAGCGCTGCCCCCAGCAGCGGGCGAAGCCATCCGCGCCCTCTTCCGGCTGTGATCACACACGCCCACACCACAAGCTGCATCCATTGCACCCTTTTTCACCCTTTCTGCCCCAAAGCTTCACCAATCCACCCTTTTTGCGGCACATAGCCGCCACTTTTGGACGAAAAAATGATCAAAACAGGGAAACCTTTACCACTTGTGAAAAATGTGTTATAATAACGTTGCTGAATTATAACGTGAAAGGAGGAAACCGCAATGATGCGGTATTCCCGTTCCCGTGGCTATAACACGGTGATGAAGTCCAACCGTTATCGCCCCATCCTGATCATCCTGCTGGTGCTGCTGGCTGCCTTCCTTCTTTTCAAGGCCGCAGGCGTTGGCGGGCTGGATGAAGCCAACTTTGTGGAGCAGCGCAACAGCAAGCTGCGCAGCGAGGTGCAGCAGGCTGTCAGCTGCGTCAACTCGCTCAGCCGCCTGGGCTCCAGCTCTACCTCTGGCATGCTTGGCAAAATTCGCCAGTATGTGCATGGCGTGGAAGTGATCAACGACCTTAATGTGAGCATGTACGGCGAGGTTGGCCGCCTGTACAGCCAGGCCACCTTCGATTCCATCTACGCGATCATTGAAACCTACGAGGCGCGTTTGTCCAGCGGACAGTCGGTTAACACGTCGCTGACCGAGCTGAGCGAAGCCGTCAACGATCTCAGCGCCCGCACCTATGCGCTTTTGAATGTGGACGGCACGGAAGGAAACCAGGAGTGACCTTCAGCGCAGCTTGAAAAGCGTCACGCCACCCAGCATGAGCGCAAGACCAAGCCACTGTTTGAACCCCATGGCCGCTTTTTCCTGACCCATCCAGCCAAAATGATCGATGGCAGCCGCCACGAGCAATTGTGCGATGAGGATGGTGGAGATGGCGACCGTGGGGTTCAGGCCTTTGATGGAAAGCATCACCGTCACGGTAATCACCAGCCCCAGCGCGCCGCCCAGCAGATAGCCCTTCGGCATGGATGCAATGGCGCGTAAGCTGCCGGAACCAAAAAACCACATCACGATGAGCGAAAGAAAAAACGCCGTGCCCTGCACATAGGCGTTGGCCTCCCACAGGCCGATGCCGTCCTGCAGCCGCGTGTTCATCACGCCCTGTATGCTCATGGCCGCGCCCGCGATGATGCTGAAGAGAAAACCGATCATGAAAAAATCGCCTCCCTTTGCAAGACTGCACGAGGGAGGCGATTTTTATGTGTGTTTGGACACCCATTCCAGCATCTGGTCGTGAATGTGCTGCATGTCCTGATCCAGCGCAGCAATCTTTTCAGACGCTTCAAAGAGCTGACTGTTCAGCTCATCCGGCACGTCGGAGGTTTCCTTGTAGCGCAGGTGATGCTCCAGACTGGCCCAGAAGTCCATCGCAATGGTGCGGATTTGTACCTCCACCGGCACCAGCTGCTTGCCTGTACTCATGAACACCGGCACCTCCACAATCAGGTGCAGGCTGCGGTAGCCGTTGGGCTTGGGCTGGCGGATGTAATCACGCGTCTGCAGAAGGCGGATATCGTCCTGGCTGCACAGGAGATCAGCGATAGTGTAGGCGTCGTTGAGATAGGCGCACACCACGCGGATACCGGCAATGTCATGCAGGTTTTCCATCGCAGCCTCCGGCGTGAGGGGCAGACCCTTGCGGCGCAGCTTCTGAATGATGGAATCGGGCTGCTTGATCCGGCTTTCCATGTGGTGGATGGGATTGCGGCTGTGGCGCATCTGGAACTCGTCATCCAGAATTTCCAGCTTGGTCTGCACCTCGCGAAGGGCAGACTGGTAGCGGAAGCGCATGGCCATGAAATGATCGGCGATTTCGCGCCATTCCGGCGGAAACGGAGTGGAAAGATGATCGGTCATGGGGAGACTCCTTTACAGCGCCAGCTCGTAAATGGCCTTGCAGTCAGCGGCATTCAGCTTGACGAAGAAGCCCACGCTGCCGCCCATCATGGCGGCGCAGCGGTCGGCCATACGGTCGAAATCTTCGGCGCCAATGCCGTTTTCGTGAAGCGTGGTGGTCAGGCCCAGAGAGCGGTAGAACGCTTCCAGACGGCGGATGCCTTCCAGCGCGATCTCTTCCAGCGTGCCAAAATCCTCAGGCACGTCGAACACGCGGATGGCAAACTGCGCCAGCTTCTTTTCGCCGCCGCGGGGCAGGGTGTACTTCATCCACGCCGGGAAAATGATGGCCAGGCCCGCGCCATGAGCGATATCATACAGGGCGCTCAGCTCGTGCTCCAGCTTGTGGCTGGCCCAGTCACCCACGCGGCCGGTCTGGTAAAGCGTATTGTGCGCCAGGCAGCCCGCCCACATGATTTCAGCGCGTGCATCGTAATCCTCGGGCTTTTCAAACACGATGGGCGCATTGTTGATAACGGTGCGCAGCGCGCCTTCGGTGAGGCGGTCGGTCAGCTCCACGTTTTCCACCTGGGTGAAGTAGCGCTCCATCATGTGCGCCATGATGTCCACAACGCCGCAGGCCGTCTGATAGGGCGGCAGGGAGTAGGTGTATTCGGGGTTGAGAATGGAGAAGCAGGGGAAGTTGAGGGGCGTGTTGCGGCCGCGCTTGCACTGGTCCTCCTCGCGGGTGATGACGCAGGAGTTGCTCATCTCGCTGCCGGCAGCGGGAATGGTGACGATGGTGCCAAGGGGCAAAGTTTCGGTATTGGTGCCCTTGCCGGTGAACAGATCCCACGCGTCGCCGTCGTAGCACGCGCCGCTCACGATGGCCTTGGCGGTGTCGATGGCGCTGCCGCCGCCCACAGCCAGCACCAGCTCCACGCCGTTTTCACGGCACATGTCGATGCCCTTGTACACCAGCGACAGGCGCGGATTGGGCTGCACGCCGCCCAGCTCCCACACGGTGGCGCCCAGCTCGTTCAGAATGCTCATCACCTGATCATACAGGCCGATGCGCTTGATGCTGCCGCCGCCGTACACCAGCAGAACGCGCTTGCCGTAGCGCAGCACTTCTTCCTTGAGATGGGAGAGGGAATCCTTGCCGAAGTGGATGCGGGTGGGGTTGTGGAAGGTAAAATCAATCATGCGTATTCTCCTTTACAGTTCGTAGAGTTGCGTGCGTTTGCGCAGAGCCCGGCGCTGCATGCCGGCCTCATAATCAGCTTTTTCCGCCTCGGTTTCGCAGATCAGACCGGGCACGGGGGTGGGATTGCCGTTTTCATCCACGGCCACCATGGTCAGGTACGCGCGGTTGACGTGCAGGCGCTGGCTCATGTCGCTCATGCGCTCCACAAAGGTATCCACGCACACCTCCATGCTGGTGGTGCCCACAAAGGTGATGCGCCCGGCGATGGTGACGATATCGTCAATGTACGCAGGCGCGATGAAGTTGAGATGATCCACGGCGGCGGTGCGGGTATTGCAGTGGCAGTGACGGCGCGATACCACGCCGGCCACGATGTCAATCCACTGCATCAGCATGCCGCCAAACAACGTGTAGGACGAGTTGACGTCCGCCGGGGTGATGATGTGCACCTGCTCGGCGCGGCTGGCGCTGACCGGCTTGGCGGGACGTTGGGAAACAGGGCGTTCGCTCATAGGTCGATCTCCTTTGGACGGGTTCGGGAACGCTTGCGGGGCGCAGCGTCCTCGTCGGTGGCATAGTAGGGAGCGGGCAGATCGGCAAGCTGCGCGGCCAGGGAATGGCTCAGTAGCTCGCGGTCAAACAGGCTCAGGAACAGCAGCTTCTTGCGCGGCATGCGGTGGATGGCAAACCACTCCGGCTTTTTCATAAAC
>JAQXJZ010000138.1 GCA_029009515.1 bacterium | reverse complement strand
GCACCCCAACCGGCATCACCCTTCTCAACACCATGTACCTGAACTGAACACAAAACCGCCCTTTCCAACACAGTGTCGGAAAGGGCGGTTGTTAATATCTGATACCTTGAGGCCGCCTACGGCGGCCTCAAACCACGGGATTCTCAAGGGTGAAACCCTTGAGCGGGATCCAAGGGCAGAGCCCTTGGCCGCCGGCGGCCCCCGTCCTTACTTCTCGTCCTCGTACCCCAGCGTCCTCAGGTCATCCATGCGGTTTCGCCAGTTTTCGCGCACCTTGACCCAGAGCTGCAGATGAACGTGGTTGCCAAGCAGGTTTTCGATGTCACGGCGGGCTTCCTGACCGATGAGCTTGAGCATGCTGCCCTGCTTGCCGATGATGATGCCCTTATGCGCGGGACGCTCGCAGTAGATGGTGGCGTGGATCTCGATGAGTTTCTCGGAGAGCTTCTTGATGGACATCATCTCCACGCCGATGCCGTGGGGCACTTCCTCCTTGAGGTGGTAGAGCGCCTTTTCGCGGATGAGCTCAGCGCAGATGACGCGCTCGGGCTGGTCGGTGATGGCGTCGGAGGGGAAGTACTGCGGGCCTTCGGGCAGGTAGCTGATGAGCAGGTTCTTGAGCTGCTTGAGGCCGTCGCCGGTGCGGGCGCTGACGGGGATGATATCGTCGTAGCCGGCCTCGGCAAAGCTGGCGATGAGCCCCAGCAGGTTTTCGGGCTCGAGGAGGTCAATCTTGTTGAGCACCAGCACCTTCTTCACCTTGTGCTGGCTCATGTCGGCCACCACAGCGCGATCCTGCTTGCCCACGGCGGTAGCGTCCACCATCACGATGAGCGCGTCAATGCCGGTCAGCGCGTCTTTGGCAGTCTGCATCATGTATTCACCCAGACGGTTGCGGGGCGTGTGCAGACCGGGCGTGTCCAGAAACACAATCTGGCTGCCTTCCTGCGTGCAGATGCCCATGATGCGGTTGCGGGTGGTCTGGGGACGGTTGGACACGATGGCCACCTTCTCGCCGATCATGGCGTTCATGAGGGTGGATTTGCCCACGTTGGGGCGGCCAATGATGGCAATAAAGCCGGAATGATATGCAGACATTCGATCGAATTTCCTTTCTTTTGTGGCTCAGCCCAGCAGACTCTTGGGGCCAAAGCCGTGGGGGAGAAGGGCAGGCAGGGTGGTCTTGTCCACCTGATCCGCCCAGGTGACCAGCACGCGCAGATTGGGCGCGAACTCGTTGAGCACCTGACGGCATGCGCCGCAGGGATAGGGCGCGGAGCCATCGGACGCGATGGCAATGGCTTCAAACTCGCTCTCGCCTTCGCTCACAGCCTTGAAAACAGCGGTGCGCTCGGCACAGTTGGTCAGGCCATAGGACGCGTTTTCGATGTTGCATCCGAGAAACACGCGGCCGCTTTTGGTCAGCAGCGCAGCACCCACGTGATACTTGCTGTAAGGCACATAAGCGTTTTTCAGCGCAATGCGCGCCAGCGCGAGCAGCTCGTCATCGGAAACAGGCGATGCATTTTCATCGCGGGAAATACCGGCCATCTGCAGCGCCTTTTCTTCCATTGCGCGCATCTCCTTCTTTTCTTCTTCTTCCATGTGATCGTAGCCCATGAGGTGGAACAGCCCGTGGGCAAAGAGGTAGCACATTTCGCGGCGCACGCTGTGGCCATATTCCTCGGCCTGCGCCTTGGCATGCTCGTAGGAAATGAGGATGTCGCCAATCATGCACGCGCGGGTTTCGGGATCGTACTCGGCGCGCAGGCGCTTTTCGCAGTCGCGCGCGGTCTTGCCCCTGGGATAGTTGACGGTGGGAAAGCTGAGCACGTCGGTGGAACGGTCAATGCCGCGGTACTCGGCGTTGACGGTGCGGATGTCTGCATCGTCGGTGAGCACCACGTGCACAGAAAGCGGCTGCGTCACGCCTTCCACCGCCTGGCAGCATTCCGCTACCAGAGCGAGAGGCGCGAAGGTTTGCGCAGGCACGCGCTGCTCCCATTCAATCTTCATGCGTCCTCGCCTCCTTCAGCGGGCTGCTCGGGCGCAGGTTCAGCCGCCTTTTCTGCCGAAACGCCGGCCTGCTGCAGACGGGCGTTTTCCTGTGCAGCCACATGAGCGGCGGCGGCAGGGCTGATGGTGGGATACTCGATGCGCTCGTGGAATACGCCGTTGAGAACGGTGGAGAATGCATCGCAGATGCGGGTGATGTCCTTGAGGGTGAGCGGCGCGTTGTCCAGCTGACCGTCCTCCAGCTTGCCCTTCACCAGCTTGGCGATGAAGGCGCGGATGGCGTCCGGCGTGGGATCCGGCATGGAGCGCACGGCGGCCTCCACAGTATCCGCCAGCATGATGATGGCGCTTTCCTTGCTCACAGGGCGCTTGCCGTCGTAGCGGAAATCGGCGATGTCAACGGTCTGGCCGTCGGCCTGCTGCGTGGCCTTGTGGTAGAAGTAGGCAACGGGCGTGTCGCCATGATGCTGCACGATGATATCCTGAATTTCCTGCGGCAGATGGTACTGCTGCGCCATGATCAGGCCGTCGCGCGTGTGCGCGGTAACGATGGCCGCACTCACATAGGGATTGGTGTGCTCATGCGGGTTTTCGCCAATCTGGTTTTCCTTGAAATACAGGGGACGCTTGAGCTTGCCGATATCGTGGAAGTAAGCGCCCGCACGCGCCAGCAGAGGACGCGCGCCCACGGCCTCAGCCGCAGCTTCGGCCAGGTTGGCCACGATGATGGAGTGGTGATAGGTGCCGGGTGCTTCGATGAGCAGACGGCGCAGGATGGGATGGTTGGGGTTGCTCAGCTCCAGGAGCTTGGTGGGCGTGGCCAGATGGAACAGGCTTTCCATCAGGGAATCCAGCGCGATGCAAAGCACCGAGGCCAGCAGCGCCGCGCCGCCATTCCACAAAGCATTGGTGAAAACGTCGGAGATGGACGTGTTGGTCATGAAGCCGATGGCCAGAATGATGATCACATTCACCACAGCCGTCACAATGCCGCACAGCAGCACCTGCTGTCGGTAGGGCTTGCGGCGGATGATATAGACGGACAGCAGGCCGCCGATGAATGCGGTGAACAGGATGTTGACCATCGCCGCGCCGTAGGTGGTATCGCCGCCGGCGACCAGCGCAGCCACCAGCACGCTCATGCACAGGCTGCCGGCAGTAGCAGCGCTGGGGCCGATGAGGCCGGTGATCATCATGGCGCACAGCGCAGCGGGCGTGAGATACGGGTGAATCAGACGGCCAAGGATGCAAAGGCCCATGGTGATGCAAACCACCAGAGACAGGATGATCAGCTTCTTGGGATCGCGCAGGGTTTCGGGATCGAACAGAAGCAGGCTGAACACCAGCAGCGCCATGCCGATCAGCACCAGCAGCACGCCGCCAACGTACATGATGATATCCACGTTGTCATCATCCAGCAGGCCCAGGCTGCGCAGCATTTCCAGCTGGTTGGCCGTCACGCGCTCGCGGGCGAGCACGATGTTCTGACCCTGTTTGTAGATCACGGGCTCCACAGCGGCGCGCGCTTCATCACGCAGCTTTTCGGTGGCTTCCTGATCGATGACCATGTTGGGCTGAATGACCTTGCGCAGGATGGGCGTGACCACATTCTGCAGAAGGTCCATATCCGTCTTGTAGGCGATGATCTGCTGCAGGTACTGGATGGTTTCACTCACATAGCCCTCGCGGATGGTGGTGTTGAGCGAGTTTTCCACTGCGGCAGTCAGGTTTTCACGCATGTCTGCCATCTGCTCGTCCGTGGCGCGAAGCAGCGTTTTGAGCTGATAATCCGCCAGCGTCAGCTGAGTGAGCAGCGTGCGTGCGTATTTGAGATCCGCATCGGTGAAGGCATGCTTGTCCTGCGCAGCGGCGTCGCCGGGCGCAGCCTGCTCCAGCAGCTTGTGTCCGTACTGCTGCACGGCGCTGATCTGCGTGAGGATGCTGTTCAGGTTCTGGCCCACTTCGCTGGCCACATTTTCCTTGAACAGATAGGTGGGCTCCACCTTGCTGGCGGCTTCCTCGCGCTGACGGGCGGTGCTGATTTCATCCACCACGTCCTTGCTGGCCGTGATGGTGGTGTGAGAAATATCGCCCACCTTCAGGTCGTAGCGCTGCGGTGCAATGGAGATGAGGAACAGCGCACACAGCACAATCGCGCACGCAAGCAGCACGTACACGCAGCGCGCCGTGCGGCTCCTGAGCGCCTGCGCCACGGTTTCCCACGTGAAGCGATCCTTTTTGCGTATGGAACGTTTACCGGGCTTCATGTCCAGCACCCCTCCGTGTCTTTTCGTAGTTTTCGTAGGCCTTGACGACGGTCTGCACCAGGTCGTGGCGCACCACGTCGCTCTGGCCAAGTTTGATGATGGCAATTTCGGGAATGTCCTTGAGCACTTCCATGGCCTGCATCAGGCCGCTCTGCTTGCCCATTGGCAGGTCGGTCTGCGTGGCGTCTCCGGTGACGACCACGCGGCTGCCTGCGCCAAAGCGGGTGAGGAACATCTTCATCTGCTCGGGCGTGGTGTTCTGCGCTTCGTCCAGAATGATGAAGCTGTCGGAAAGGGTACGGCCGCGCATGTAGGCCAGTGGAGCTACCTCCAGCACGCCGCGCTCCTGCAGCTTCTGGTAGCTTTCCGCGCCCATCATGTCGTACAGCGCGTCAAACAGGGGACGGAGATACGGGTCCACCTTCTGGCTCAGGTCGCCGGGCAGGAAGCCCAGCTTCTCGCCGGCTTCCACCGCAGGACGGGTGAGCACGATGCGCTCAATTTCCTTGTTGCGCAGCGCCACCACGGCCAGCGCCATGGCCAGATAGGTCTTGCCGGTGCCGGCAGGGCCAACGGCAAAGGTGAGCTCGTGCTCGCGGATGGCCTTGACATATTCGTACTGGCCCAGCGTCTTGCAGCGCACGGGACGGCCCTTGTGGGTGATGGCCACCACCTCAAAGGCGATGTCATCCAGCCGGTCCAGCTGGCCTTCGCGCACGAGGCTGAGGGCATAGCGCAGGGTGGTGCGGTCAATCTGCGCGTGGCGCTGATGCAGGTCCATCAGCTTGTCGATTACTTCGGCAGCCATCTCGGCGTTTTCCATCTCGCCGCCAATGAACAGCTCGCTTCCGCGCACGCTCAGCTCTACGTTAAGTTCGTTTTCAATCATGGGCAGGTTACGCCCGTTGGCGCCAAACAGGGACAGATACGCGTCCATGCTGGTCAGTTCCACTTTCAGTACAGGGGTCATAGACAAAGGGGCAGCCTCCGTTCACGGCGAAGCACTTTCGCCGATATCCATCAGCCATTCCGCGGTGGCGGATAAGGCCAATGTGTCACCTTCTATCATACAATAATCTACCCATTTGTCAATGATATCATCATTTTTGAGGGCTGTTTTGAGCCGCTTGAAGGCGGCGGATTCGGCCTCGGCACGCACGGCGGACACATCCCTCGGCACATACTCCATGGCAACCTCGCGCCGGGTGATGCGCTGGTGTGTAAGCGGAAAGAACGCGCCGCCCACCGGCGTTTCGCTCAGGTAGGTGTTGTACGCCAGAAAAGGCGTTTCCTCCTGCCGTTGCGCAAGGATGCCCAATGGCGTGCGGATTTGCCGAAAGACATGCTCCCGTCCGGTTTCTGAGCTGGAAACATCAAACAGGGGAAAGGAGACGGTTTCGCTATGCCAGCAGCGGGCGATGACTACGCCGGATGCCGCCACGGGCACAAAGCTTCCGTCGCTGCTGCGCTCCACGCCGCGGATGAGCACATCGCCCTTCTGCACCACATCGCCGCGCTTCACCTGTGATGTACCCGCATAAACACGGACTGAATCCACAATGCCCATGTGCGCGGCGATCACATCACATGATGAATGGGCCTCGATCTCCGGCGGCGGTACGCCCGGGGCCACTTCCACCACAAGGCTTGCACCGCGCACGTAGACGTGAAACCACGCGATATCCGGGTAGCGGTAGGTGAGGGCTGCTTCCAGCGCGGATGCATCCACACTGCTGCGGCGCGTGCCCGGGCCATAGCCTTCCGCCTGGAGATAGGCGCGGATGTCCGCCGTGTGCGCCCCCGCGCCTGATATATGAATCTGCCACACAAACTGCGAAAGCGCCAGCACCAGCGCGCAGGCAAGGACAATGCCCAGCGGCACACCCTTTCGGCGCTTCATTCCCGCAGCCAGGCCGGAGAGGCCAACAGCGTGCACATGCTCCAGCTTCCATCCTTTTTCGTCGGCCAGAACGCGGATTCGGGGCAGATCGGACGAGAAGCACTGCGCCGTAAGCTGCCGTGTTCCCCTGCGGCGCACGTGGTGCAGGGGAATATCCTCCCGGTTCATCAGGTTGATAAAACGCTCCAGATTGAGCCCGCTGAGCTGAAACCGGTGCATGCACAGCGCAAGGCGAGGCCACTTCACCTGTCAAGCCCCCTTTGGCCGGTAGCACAGCTTTGTGATTTTGCCAAACACCACCAGCCCATCGCGGTCGCAGCGCGTGAGCGAAAGCCTTTCGCCGGTAATGACCAGCAGACCGCAGATGGTTTTGAGAATGATTTCCTGATCCGAACAGGCATAAACGCCCTGATGCTGCTCCACAATCAGCTTTTCATCGCCCAATAACACCGATCGTGGCCAGCCCAGCACCAGTTCCTGCGGAATGGACGACTGTTTGAGTTGATCAAGCATCACATTTCCCTCCTTTGGCATGGGCAGGATATGCCCGAAAGACGGGAAGCATGAAACAAGCGCACGAAAAAAAGCTCCGCGCACTTGCATGCGCGGAGCAGTAAGACGGAGGATTACTCCGGCTTCTTGATCTGGTTGAGCTGAGCGTTCAGCCCCAGCAGCTGTTCCTTGGTGAAGGAAACGTTGGCAGCGCCCATCAGGTTGGTGAGACGGATGACGGTGAAGCCGCCCATCATTTTCATCATGGCGCTGGGGTCGATTTCGAAGCCCATGGAGGCTTCCTTGGAGGTGCCGCCGCCCATCATCTGGCCGAACATCTGTCCGAACAGCGCCATGCCCTCGGGGCTGGCCATGATGTCAGACAGCTTGTCGTTGAGGCTGAAGTAGCCTTCGGGAGCGGTGATGTCGAACCAGTTGAGGATGGCGCCCTTTTCCTTGAGGCGGTAGGACTCGTTGAAGGTCTCCACCTTGCGGATGAGGCTGTCATCGGTGCATTCGCCGGCCACGGCATGCAGCTTGGTGCTGGCAGCGGTGTTGGGCACGTCGAAGTAGAAGAAGGGCAGGCCGTTGTTCTTCTGCACGCCCAGAGATTCGCCGTTGGCAAACAGCTCCACTTCAGGCTGGTTGGAGTACACGGTCACCTTGGTCACGTCTTCCACGCGGTCCACGTAGCGCTTGCGGCAGATGTGAACCATGGGTTCGGGGTTCAGCCAGGCCTTGTAAGCATAGAAGGAATCCTTCTTGTACTTGCGGTCGAAGGTCATCAGACCCTTGTGGTTCTGGCCGTTCTCGCCGCCCTCGGCACGGTTGTCAGCGCCAAAGTCGAACATGTTCCACACATGGGTGGCCCACAGGTACTTGCGTGCGGCGATCTGCTTGATCAGCTCTTCGTGATAGAAGGCCTGATATTCCTCGGTGTAGTCGCCCTGGGTAGGCTTGGAGGTGTGCCAGTTGAGGGCCTCGCAGCCGTACTCGGAGATACCCACGGGCAGGTTGGGGTACTTGGCGTGGAAGTTGTCAAACCAGGGGCCGTTCATGGTGGTGTCGCCGCCGTACCAGCCAAAGTAGTGGTTCCAGCTCACGATGTCGGGAATCTGGATGTACTTGCTGTCTTCGGGGCACATGCTCACGATGGCCATGGTGGTCAGACGGGTCTTGTCCATCTCGTGGCACAGGTTGTTGAGAATCTCGTGGTTCTCGAGCAGGTCGGCATCCTCAGCGCCCTTCATGGTGATCTCGTTGGAAAGACCCCAAACCACGATGGAGGGATGGTTGTAGTTCTGCGCAATGAGCTCCTTCATCTGGCTGATAGTGTTGGCACGGCCGCCGGGCATGTGGTTGGAGATGTAGGGGATCTCCGCCCAGATGACCAGACCCTTTTCGTCACACAGATCATAGAAGTACTGATCGTGCTGATAGTGGGCCAGACGGATGGTGGTGCAGCCAACTTCCAGAATGAAGTTGATGTCCTCTTCGTGATGCTCGGGCAGCAGGGCGTTGCCGATGCCCCAGCGGTCCTGATGACGGCTCACGCCGCGCAGGGGATATTCCTCACCGTTGAGGATGAAGCCGCGCTCGGGATCGATCTCGAAGGTACGGCAGCCGAAGCGGGTGGAGACGGTATCGATCACTTCGCCGTTTTCGACCAGCTCAACCACGGCGGTGTACAGGTAGGGATTCTTGCGGCCGTTCCACAGGGTTACGTCCTCAATGACGGACTCGTTCACAGTCTCGCTCACAGCCTGCTCAGCCTGAGCCACCACGCAGCCGCAGGCGGCCTTGAGGGTGTAGCGCAGGGTCTGGCCTTCCTTGGCACCCGTCAGATACACTTCGGTCTTGACCTTGGCGTTCTTGCCGTCCACAACGGGGGTCACGGCGATACCGGGCGCGCCGATGTAGTCCAGATCAAAGTGGCTCTCGGGCACGCAGATGAGGTTGACGTCGCGGTAGAGGCCGCCGTAGAAGGTGAAGTCGGCCACCTGGGGATACACGCTGTCGCTGGGGCTGTTGTCCACGGCGATGGCGATGACGGTGCTTTCCTTCAGGGCTTCGGTCACGTCTACACGCCAGGTGGAGTAGCCGCCGTCATGATGACACAGCTTCTTGCCGCCCACGTACAGGTCGGCAGAGGAGTTGGCGCCGCGCACTTCAACATAATACTTCTGAGCCTCGGGGATCTCCTCACGGTTCAGTTCCTTCACGTACCAGCAAGTGCCGCGATAATAGTCGCCCGCGCCGTCCTGACCGTCGATGGCATTCCAGCAATGGGGCACGTTGACCCAGTAAATGGTCTCGGGCAGCTGAGCAGGATTCTGCAGCGCTTCCTTGGTGAAGGCCCACTTGCGGTTGAGGCTGATGATCTGTCGCATTTGGAAATCATTCCTTTCATTCAATGTATATCCACGCGTAAAAAATGCGTTGGAAGCAGGAAATACCTTACGCCCATTCCCTCTGCTTGTCCAGCGGAAAACAGGCGCGTTTTCCAAAAGTGGGCGTTCCATGTTTCAGGAACGCCCGTTGGGACATTCAGGAGGTCGATTAACCCTTCACAGCGTGACGGGCAGCCAGTTCGGCCTGCATCGTCTCCAGATTCTTCTTGTTGAGGTTGAACACCAGGCCCAGGCCCACGAACTGCATCAGGGCGCTGAACAGGTACAGAGCAGCAACCAGGTAACGCATGTTCAGAGCGGTTTCGGGGGTCTGGTTAGCGCCCAGCTCGCCCACGTAGCCCAGAGACACCATCACAACCAGAGCCAGCGCGGGGCCAAAGCCCTGAGCGAGCTTACGGAAGAAGGAGTGCAGAGCATACACGGTGCCTTCCTCGCGGTTGCCGGTCTTCCACTCGTTGTAGTCGATGGCGTCGCCCATCATGGCCCAGGACACGGTGGAGTAGATGCCCAGACCCAGAGAGTTGATCAGCTGGCACACGACGTAGATGCCCATGCCCTTGCCATCGGGAGTGATGGGCAGGATCAGCATCAGAGCGCAGGCGATGACGGAGCAGATGGCGCCAGCGGTAGCCAGTTCCTTCTTACCAAACTTGTTAACCATCTTGCGGGCAAGGGGAGTGAACAGCAGGATCGGGATCATGGCAAACATGCTCACCAGACCGGAGATCTGCGCATTCTTGAAGTAGGACTGGAACATAACGGTCACGGCAGTGGCAGCGCCCTGCTGGCCCAGGAACATACCCATGGCAGCCAGAGTGGCGCCAACGGCAGGACGGTTCTTGAGGAAGTTGGACATGGCCTGGATGACGTTGAACTTGGGGGCTTCTTCGTTCAGGGTCACGTTAGTTTCCACGCGGATGACGGTCTTGCTGATCATGAACTGGAAGCACAGGAAGCCCAGGAAGCCCATCAGCAGAGCGGCGAAGAACACGCGCTGGCCAACCAGCTGGTTGTTGCTGTCGTAGATGATCATGGGCAGGATGACCATGGGAGCCATGTTGCCAACCAGAGAGCCCACGGAACGGAAGGCGGACAGAGAGGCGCGGTCGCCGGGATCAGAGGAGATCAGGCCCAGCAGAGAGCCGTAGGGCACGTTGGCCACGGTGTAGAAAGCATCCCACACCACATAGCCGGCGATGAAGATAATAAACTTGGCCCACACAGGAGCGTTGGGGAAGGGCAGGAAGCAGCAGGCGCCGCCCACGATGAGGCCGATGGAGCCCACCCAGATGTACTGCAGGAACTTGTTGCGCTTGTACTCATGCTTGTCAGCGTCGATCATGGAGCCGATCAGCGGGTCGTTGATGGCGTCCCACACCTGCACGATCACGAGCAGCAGGGAATACCACAGGTCCATACCCATAAACTGGGTCCAGAAGATAGCCATCGTGCCCTTGAGCGCGAAAGACATGTTGCAGCCGAAGTCGCCGGCAGCGTAAGCAAGGTTGTCAATCATGCCAAACTTATGCTTTTCATTGTTGGTGGTCATGTGCATCCGCTCCTTTCCATTATCCTGAACAGGCGCACTTGGCCCCTGTACATTCGTTCATTATTGTTACAGATCTCGACGGTTTTCTGTGAGGATTTTTTTTGTTTCCAACCTTCTAATTTTTATTACTACTTGTTTTTTGCAAAAAATTGTACGATAATAGAAGAAGATAAAACGATCGTATCGGGGGATGCCTTATGCCGTACAAGGCAGAGCTGGCCTTTTTTCAAAAACTGCTGGAAAAGTACAAGCTGCAGTGCCTGTGCTTTGGCCGTGATGCTGTGCCTGAGATTGACCTGGGTCTGAGGCGCATGCTGGGGTTGAACAATCCGCCCAACGCGCTGCTGGACGAAGGGCGCGAAAATGTGATTTATTATGTGTGCGATGGCTTTGAATGCTGCTACAACGGTTTTCTGCTGCCCGGCGGCGAGCAGGCCTTCCGCATCGGACCGTACCTTCGCCGTGAAATCAACGATACGGAGATCATGGCTCTGTTGGAGAAGTACCGGCTGTCCACATCGCTGTTCAGCATGGTCAAGCAGTATTACAGCATGCTGCCGCTGATCAGGGATGACAGCATCATGCTGGTAGCGCTCAATGCGCTGGGCGAGGTGCTGTGGGGGGATGCCGACGCTTTCACTGTTGAGTATGTGGAAAACAGCGACCGCCCGGTTCTGGTGCCCAAGCCCGCTCAGACGGCGGAAGCCGAGATGGAGGCTGTGCGGGTGCAGATGGTGGAACAGCGCTACGAGGATGAGAAGCATCTGATGCATGCCGTGGCGCATGGGCTGAACCATCAGGCGCAGCTGATCATCTCCCAGTGGCGCATCGACGCCTTTGAACAGCGCACCACCGATCCCATCCGCAATATGCGCAACTATGGCATCATCCTCAACACGCTTCTGCGCAAGGCTGCGGAGGATGGCCATGTGCATCCCGTGCATATCGACCAGCTCTCCTCAAGCATGGCGCGGAAAATTGAAACCATCTCGCGCGTCGAAGAGTTTGCCGAGCTGGTAAAACTTATGGTGCACAAGTATTGTCTGCTGGTCAAGAACCATTCCATGCAGCATTATTCCAGGCTGGTGCAGCACGTCATTCTTCATATTGATACGGATCTGACGGCGGATCTGGGCTTGAAATCGCATGCGGAGCGTTTCAACGTGAACGCCAGCTATCTTTCCACCCTGTTTAAGAAGGAAACCGGGGTAACGCTGACCGAATACGTCAACCGTGCGCGCATCGATCATGCCATCTTCCTGCTCAATGCCACCGACATGCAGATTCAGACCATCGCCCAGTACTGCGGCGTGCCGGATGTGAACTACTTTACCAAGCTGTTCAAAAAACTGATTGGCCGCACGCCCAAGGAATACCGCACGCTTACGCGCGGAGTGGGCACAGACAGATAAAAAAATCTCCGGCACGGATGCCGGAGATTTTTTTGCGTCAGTTGCGCAGAGAATGCAGCGGAGCCGGAATGCGGCCGCCGCGCTCGATGAATGCGTCGTTGCGGTAGCCATTCACTTCCATAATGGGCGCATAGCCGAACAGGCCGCCGAAGTTGACGGTGTCGCCAGCCTTCTTGCCAGGGGCAGGAATGACGCGCACGGCGGTGGTCTTGTTGTTGACCATGCCGATGGCAGCCTCGTCGGCGATGATGCCGGCGATGGTGTTGGCGCTGGTATCGCCGGGAATGGCGATCATGTCAAGGCCAACGGAGCACACGCAGGTCATGGCCTCCATCTTTTCCAGACGCAGGCAGCCGGCGGCTGCAGCCTCGATCATGCCAATGTCCTCGCTCACGGGAATGAACGCGCCGCTCAGGCCGCCCACGTGGCTGGAGGCCATCACGCCGCCCTTCTTGACCATGTCGTTGAGCATGGCCAGAGCTGCGGTGGTACCGGGCGCGCCGGCCATTTCCAGACCCATCTCGCTCAGAATGTAGGCCACGCTGTCGCCACGCGCCGGGGTGGGCGCAAGGGAAAGGTCCACAATGCCAAAGGGAACGCCCAGACGCTTGGCGGCTTCCTGCGCCACCAGTTCGCCTACGCGGGTGATCTTGAAGGCGGTGCGCTTGATGGTTTCAGCCACCACGTCAAAGGTCTGGCCGCGCACCTCCTTGAGCGCGCGTTCCACCACACCGGGGCCGCTGACGCCTACGTTGACCACCACTTCCGGCTCGCCCACGCCGTGGAACGCGCCGGCCATGAAGGGGTTGTCCTCCACGGCGTTGCAGAACACCACGATCTTGGCGCAGCCGAAGCCGTCGGTATCAGCCGTGAGCTCAGCGGTCTTCTTGATCACGTGGCCCATCTTGCGCACGGCGTCCATATTGATGCCGGAGCGGGTGGAGCCCACGTTCACGCTGCCGCACAGGCGCTCGGTTTTGGCAAACACCTCGGGCATGGCCTCCAGCAGGGTTTCCTCCGCGCGGGTGGAGCCCTTGTGCATCAACGCGCCAAAACCGCCGATGAAGTTCACGCCCACCTCGGCGGCTGCCTTGTCCAGCGCCACGGCGATGGGCATGGGGTCAGGGCCGGAGATCATGCTCACCGGCGTCACGCTGATGCGCTTGTTCACGATCGGCACGCCCAGCTCGCTTTCCAGCTGGCAGCCCACCTTCACCAGATCGCGCGCTTTGGTAGTCACCTTGTGGTAGACGGCCTCGGCGGTTTCGCGGTCGGTGTTTTTCTTGCAGTCGAGCAGGCTGATGCCCATGGTGATGGTGCGGATGTCAAAGTGCTGCTCGCGGATCATCTGCATGGTTTGCAGAATTTCATTGATCTCGATCATGCCGGTTCACCTCAAATGCGGTGCATGGCGTCGAAAATATCGGCGCGCTGAATGTTGATGACCTCGCCCAGTTCCTCGCCCACTTCGTTGAGCTTGGCAGCCACTGCGTCAAAGGCAGCGGTGGCAACGGTCATGTCCACGATCATCAGCATCGTGAAGTAGCCGTCCAGAATGGTCTGGGAAATTTCCAGCACGTTGATGTTCATTTCAAAAAGCGCAGTGCTCACCTTGGCGATGATGCCGGGCCTGTCCTTGCCCGTAACGGAAACGAGAGCCTTTTGCATAGCGTCGTCCTCCTGATAGATGAAATCGTCTTATAACATACCGCTGAAAGGGGATTTCTGTCAAGGCCGGGTTGCATTTTTCGGCCAAATGTGTATGATAGGAAAGGTACTTTTGGGAAAGGCGGCAGTATGATGCAGAAACGTGCCATTGCAATTCACGATATTTCCTGTGTGGGCAGGTGTTCCCTCACGGTTGCGCTGCCCATCCTTTCTGCTGCGGGGCTGAACACGGCGGTTATTCCCACTGCGCTGCTCAGCACCCATACGGGCGAGTTTACCGGCTATACGCATCTGGATCTGAGCAGTCAGCTGCTGCCCATCGCCAGTCACCTGAGCACGCTGGGCTTGCATTACGACACCTTTTATTCCGGCTATCTGGCCAACGGCGCGCAGGTGGATGACGTGCTGAAGATGATGGATCTGCTCTGTGATGATCAGACGCATATCTTCGTGGATCCCGCATTTGGCGATCACGGGCGCATGTACAGCCTGATGGATCCGTCCATGCCTTCGCAGATGCGCAAACTGTGCAGCCGCGCACGCACCATCGTGCCCAATCTGACGGAGGCGGCTTTCCTGCTGGACGAGCCCTATCCCGGCGAAGCGGCGGATGAAAAGTGCATCAGCCGTATGTGCCGCGGGCTGCTGGACTTGGGGACTGAAAACGTGGTGGTGACCGATGTGCACTTCCGCGATGGCGAAACCGGCGTGGCCATCCTGAGCCGGGGTATGGACAAGCCGATGTACCTGTTCCGTCCGCGCTTTCCGCATGTGTTCCACGGTACGGGCGATGTGTTTGCCTCCTTCCTGCTGGCGGCCCTCATGAACGGGCAGGCGCTGAAGGAAGCAGCCGAAACGGCGCTGGATCTCATCCAGCTTTCCATCCGCGAAACGCTGGCCGATGGCGAACCGCTGCGCTATGGCGTGCAGTTTGAAAAGGTGCTGGGCCGCGTGGTGGAGATGCATGAAAGCAGCAAAGAAGGATGATACAGGAAGCAGACGAAGCATTTCGCCTGCTTCTTCTTTTGTGTCCGATTTGGCAAATAGACGAACATTTATTACGAAACAGAAAAATATGTTCCGAAAAATCACTGTTTTTTTGCAAAAACCCCTTTTCAAGGGCAAAGGTTTGTGGTAAAACTGTATGGGCAGAAAATGCTGACTTTGCAAAAAGCGGAGGCTAGTGAAGATGATCAAGCTTTACGAAGGTAAGACCAAGAATGTTTACCAGTTGGACAATGGCAATGTGATGCTCAAGTTCAAGGATGACTGCACCGGCAAGGACGGCGTGTTTGATCCCGGCGAAAACAGTGTGGGGCTGACCATCGATGGTATCGGCCGCGCCAATCTGGAAACCTCCGTTTACTATTTTGAACTGCTCAAGGCCGCTGGCGTGAAGACCCACTATGTATCCGCCAACCTGGACGACTGCACCATGGAAGTGCTGCCCGCCAAGGTGTTTGGCAAGGGTCTGGAAGTCATCTGCCGTCTGGTGGCCACCGGCAGCTTCATCCGCCGCTACGGCGCCTACATTGCCGATGGCACCAGGCTGGAAGGCGGCTACGTGGAGTGCACCTTCAAGGATGACGCCAAGGGCGATCCGCTGGTCACCTCCGAAGGCCTCGAGGCACTGGGCGTGATGAGCCAGGAGATGTTTAACTCCATGAAGGAGCAGACCCTTAAGATCACTAAGATCGTCGCCGACGATCTGGCCAGGAAGGGCCTGGAGCTGTGGGACATCAAGTTTGAGTTTGGCTACAACAATGACGAAGTCATCCTCATCGATGAGATCGCCAGCGGCAACATGCGCGTGTACAAGGACGGCAAGATCGTCGAGCCCATGGAGCTGACCAAGCTGATCCTCGAAAAGTAAAAAAACAAAAGCGGACTTCCGGCATGGAAGTCCGTTTTTCTGTTGACAGGCTTATCCATTTCTGATAATGTGCATATACCCTCACACTCAGACGGTACCCGCATGCGCTGCGGGGAAGGGGCCGGAGGTCGTTGCCCGGTCTCACCGCCTGCAAGGATACTCAACGTATAACCAGCAGGAGGACACCATCGTGATTCAAGTGGAACATCTGTGCAAAACTTATCGCGTCGCCCGAAGGGACGGCGGCCTTTGGCATGCCGTGAAAGCGCTTGGCAAACGCGAAACGCACGAGGTACGTGCGCTGGACGACCTTTCCTTCACCATCGGGGATGGTGAGATTGTGGGCTACATCGGCGTAAACGGCGCGGGCAAATCCACCACCATCAAGGTGCTCAGCGGCATTCTGGTGCCGGACAGCGGCACCTGTCTGGTGGATGGACGCGTGCCGTGGAAGGAACGCAAGGCACATGCAGCGGAGATTGGCGTGGTATTCGGCCAGCGCAGCCAGCTGTGGTGGGACGTGCCGGTAGCGGATTCGTACGATCTGCTGCGTGAAATCTACCGCATGGATCCTGTGCGCTATCGCCGCAATCTGGAGGAGATGACGGAACTGCTGGATCTGGGCGAGCTGCTGCGCACGCCTGCGCGCCAGCTGAGCCTTGGCCAGCGCATGCGCTGCGAGATTGCCGCCAGCATGCTGCATGATCCCAAGGTACTGTTTCTGGATGAGCCCACCATCGGTCTGGATGCGGTGAGCAAGCTGGCCGTGCGCGGTTTCATCCACCGCATGAATGCTGAGCGCGGCACTACCGTCATTCTTACCACGCATGATATGCAGGATATCGAAGCGCTGGCCACGCGCATCCTGCTCATTGGCCACGGAAAGCTCCTGCTGGACGGCACGTTTGAGGACGTACGCGCGGCGGATCCTGCCGCGCATTCGCTGGATGAGCTGGCAGCGGCGCTGTATGCGCGCTATGGCATGTGAGGAGGCGGGGGAAATGAAAGCCTGTCTGACCTTCTTCCGCATGCGCTTAAAGAGCGGGCTGCAGTACCGTACGGCGGCATGGGCGGGCATTGTGACCCAGTTCTTCTGGGGATTCATGGAGATCCGCCTGTACTACGCCTTCTACGAAGCATCGCCGGAGCGATTCCCCATGACGTTTGCGCAGCTGACCAGCTATGTATGGCTGCGTCAGGCGCTGCTGGCGCTGTTCAACGCGTGGTCGTTTGAGATGGAACTGTTTGATATGATCCTCAAGGGTGACGTAGCCTATGAGCTGTGCCGCCCGGCATCGCTGTACGGGATGTGGTTTGCACGCTCGCTGGCGCTGAGGATCAGCCGCGTGGTGCTGCGCTGCGTGCCGCTGCTGGTGGTTACGTCGCTGCTGCCCGCACCGTGGGGACTGGGCGGGCCTGCTTCGCTGAGCGCGTTTGCGGCTTTTCTGGTATCCATGACGCTGTCAGCCTGTGTGTGCGTGGCGTTCAGCCTGATCATTTACTTTTCATGTTTCTTTACGCTGTCCTCTGATGGCGTGCGCATGTTTACGCTGCCCCTTGTGGAATTGTTCAGCGGCGCGCTGATCCCGCTGCCTTTCATGCCGGACGGGCTGGCGGCCATCGTGCAGCTGTCGCCCTTCGGTGCAATGCAGAACGCGCCGCTGCGCATCTATTCCGGCAACATCACCGGGAAAGAGCTGGCATTGGTGCTCGCGCTTCAGCTGTTCTGGCTGATGGCGCTGTGCGTGATTGGATATGCCATGCAGCGGCAAGGCCTGCGCAGGCTGTGCGTGCAGGGAGGCTGATGGTATGAGACTATACATGATGTTTCTCGCCATGCACCTCAAAAGCCGCATGGCATACCGCAAATCCTTTATTCTGTACCTGTTCGGTCAGTTCTTCAGCGCGTTTTCGTCATTTGCCGTGCTGTACTTCCTGCTGGACCGATTCGGAGAGGTGAAGGGATATACGCTCAGCGACTGCCTGCTGTGCGCGAGCGTGATGTGGATGGCATTTTCGCTGGCGGAGTGTTTCTTCCGCGGATTTGACCGCTTCCCGGGCATCATCCGCCGCGCTGAGTTCGACCGCATACTGGTGCGACCGAGAGGGCTGATCTTTCAGGTGCTGTGTCAGGAGGTCGAATTCCAGCGCTTGGGCAAACTGCTGCAGGCCGCGCTGATGCTGGGCGTGGGTGTAACGCTGTCCGAGGTTGCGTGGACGCCTCTGCGCTGCATTTGTGTGGTGCTGATGGTGCTGGGCGGTGCGGCGGTGTTTTCGGCGCTGTATCTGATGTACGCGGGCATCAGTTTCTTCACGCTGGAAGGGCTGGAGTTCATGAACTGCTTTACGGACGGCGGCAAGGAGCACGGCTCCTACCCGTTGGATATTTACGGAGAAGGACTGCTGAAATTCTGCACCTACATCATCCCGTATGCGTTGTTCCAATATTATCCGCTGCAGTATCTGCTGGGCCGCGGCCCGGAATGGTACGCCCTGCTGCCGCTGGCTGCGCCGCTGTTTTTCGTGCCGGGGTATGCGGTATGGCGACTGGGGGTAAGAAAGTACAAATCTGCCGGATCATAACAAAAAACAGGAGTGAAGCGTTGGGCTTCACTCCTGTTTTCATCAGCAGGCTTTGATCATTCTCTGATAGAACGCTACAGTCGTTTTCAGCGTGTCCAGCGGGATACGCTCGTTGTTGCCGTGGATCATGCCGCGTTCCTCTTTGCTCAGCGCCATGGCGGAGAAGCGGTACACGTGGTCGCTGATCGCGCCGTAGTGGCGGCTGTCGGAACAGGCCAGCATGAGATAGGGCGATACGACGGCGTCCGTCCACGTGGCGCGGATGGCGGCGGACAGACGCTGGAAGGGTTCGTCATCCGTGCGGGAGATGCGGGACGGATTCATGCCGTGCACCACTTCCACCTTAATTTTGTCATTGGCAATGACCTTTTCCAGATAGGCTTTGGCGGATTCCACCGTCTCGTCGCCGATGAGGCGCAGATTGGCGCCCACCCATGCGTGAGGCGGCAGCACATTGCTGGCGGCGCTGCCCTGCATCTGGGTGAATGCCACAGTGGTGCGCACGAGGGCGTTGAGCTCGCCGCCGCCTTTTTTGCAGATCATGTTGAGCACCGGGCGGAAGCACCACAGATTGGCAAAGATGATGCGGTACAAAAGGGTGGAGCGGCGGCCGAGGGTATCGAACATTTGCGCAGCCGGGGGCGTGAGGATGAAGGGGAAAGGATGGCTTTCAATGCGGTTCACAGCCTGCGCCAGCACGCCAACGGGGCTGTGAGGCGGAGGCGTGGAGGAATGCCCGCCTGCGCCGTCCAGCACCAGACGCACGTCCATGGGGCCTTTTTCGCCAGTGCCGACAACCGCGCAGGGCGCCTTGACGCCGGGAAATACATTCTGCACCACAGCGCCGCCTTCGTCCAGCACAAAGGCGGGGGTGACGCCCTTTTGCTGGAACCAGCGCACGATGGCAGGCGCGCCGTCGCCGCTGATTTCCTCATCGCCCGCAAAGGCGAGATAAAGGTCGTTTTCGGGCGTGAAGCCGCTGGCCATCAGCTGCTCCGCCGCCTCCAGAATGGAAACGAAGGTGCCCTTTGTATCCAGCGTGCCGCGTCCCCAAAGCACGCCGTTTTCAATCACGCCGTCAAAGGGCGGCTTGTCCCAGCCTGCTTCGTCCACAGGCACCACATCATAGTGCGCCATGAGCACGCCGGGTTTTTCAGAGGACTGCCCCTTCCAGCAGAAGAGCAGGCTGCGCGGGCCGGGCTTCTCAAAGGTGCAGGTCTTGAAAAGGTTGGGATAGAACTGCGGCAGCAGCCTTTCCAGCTTTGCAAAGGCGGATTCATCCTCCAGGGATTTTTCGCGGTAGGATACGGTCTTGCACTGAATGAACGCCTGAAGGTGAGCAACAGCCTTGTCGCCGTCCACGCTCACAGGCGCTGAATCGGCAGGAGCTTCGGGCTTCGGGGTAAACATCAGCCCGCGGATAACCAGAACCGCGATGAAAGCAAGAATCAGCAGCAGGATGATCATCATTCTTCCTCCTCAGATCATGTTGCGCTTGTACATCACACGAGCCGCGCCGATGGCCACCAGCGCGCCCACAGGCACCAGCACGCCAACCGAGCTGGCCAGCGACGGCACCAGCAGAAACAGCACAATCATGAAAACCAGTGGCGCAATGGCCACCTTCCAGTTCTTGGAGATGTACACCACACCCAGGCCGCCAAACAGCGCAGGCAGGATGTTATCAAACGCGGGTGTGAGCACGGGGGACTCCAGAATAGGCTGCAGGTAACCAAGCATCAGCACACCCAACGCAATCACCAGCGTGGTCACGATGGCGGAGGAAGCGATGGCGATGGTGGAGATCACTTCGCCCTCTTCGCTGCTGGCTTCCACGCCC
The DNA here is from genome assembly GCA_029009515.1 of bacterium. Taxonomy (GTDB): domain Bacteria; phylum Bacillota; class Clostridia; order Christensenellales; family Aristaeellaceae; genus Limiplasma. Next base: position 31,075 of record JAQXJZ010000138.1, on the reverse strand, counting down.
GCGGCCTGCATGGCATTGAGCGCCGCAGGAACCTTGAGGCTGGTGAGGTTGCCCGTGATGAAGCCCAGATACGTGCCGCCGGTGCCCAGCATGGGCGCATAGGTGAACACCTCAATGATGCCCACCGTCCAGAAGATGGGCGCAACGCCCAGAAGGCCCTTGAACACATGCTGGAATTCCGGCCACGCATTGTAATACACACAGACGGACACCGGCACCATCAGCATCAGAAAGATGCCCAGCGCCACCCAGATACGGCCGTAAAAATGAACGGAATCGTTGTAGTTCCTCATAGTCAGCTTCCTCCTTTCCTCAACCCATGAGCGCGGTGATCGGGATGGACGCGGCCATCGCGCCCAGCATGCTGATGGGCAGCGCGTACTGCTCCAGCCAGCTCCACTTGCACAGCTTGATCAGCAGTCCTTCCACCGCCATGATCAGCGCCGACACAAGCGCCACCGCAATGGAAATGAAGCCCGGCAGGCCCATGCGCACATCCGAAAACAGCATGCCGACAAACGCGGAGATCATGCCCAGGAACATGCTGGCCATGAACAGTTCGCCCCATTTGGGATCCTTGGCCTTGATGGACACAATGCCCTTCTGCATCTTCTTCAGGCCGAAGAGCACCACAAAGATGCCCGGAATGATACCCAGCGTCATCACCCACGCAATGGCGGCAAAGGCTTTGGGATCGGTGATGGTTTCGCTTAGGCTCAGGTTCATGGCCGTAGCGGTGGAGGTGGCGGCGGGCAGCTCATAGGTGAGCGCGCCCAGAATGCTCAGCCTCAGCCACGGCAGCGGCAGCCCCATGAATTTGGAAAGGGTGATCACGCCCAGCAGGATGGCCACCGCCGGAGCAATGGAGAACAGGCCGCTGGAAACGATGGTTTTGCGGATAGCGGCAGCCCCGATGCCCAGCTCTTTGGCGCGCTTTGCCGCACGCGCCAGGAAAAACAGGCTCTGAGCCAGCACATACACGATGACCACAGCAGTAACGCCATAGAGGAAACCGCTGTTGACGCTGAAGTTGTTCATAACAGGAGTAGCTCCTTTCATTTGAATGTTCTTATTGTAACGGATGAAGACGGTTTCGTAAAGGCTGAAGATTTTTGGATGCTTGTCAAAGACATCAAAAAAATGTATCATAGAACAAAAGCGGGCAGGATGGTGTGAGACAGGATGTATAAGCTGATTATTGTTGATGATGAGCCGAGAATTGCCGAGGGAATGGGGCAGCTGTTTCCGTGGAAAAACATTGGCTTTGAGATTGCGCGCACATTTGTATCGGCTGTGGAGGCGCTGGAGTATCTGCAGCACGAGCATGTGGATGTGGTGCTCAGCGATATCCAGATGCCGGATATGACAGGCCTGGATCTGTGCCGGGCATTGCAGAGCATGGAGGGCGTGCGCATCGTGCTGTTCAGCAGCTATCAGAATTACGAGTACTTCCGTTCCGCCATTCGGTACAATGTGGCAGATTACCTGCTCAAACCCATTTCTTACGCAACCTTGCTGGAATGCTTCACCAAACTGCGCGATCAGCTGGATGCGGAAAATCAGGTGGCGCAGGAGCGCAGCGAAGGGTATTACGAGCAGATTGTGCGTACGGTGAATGAGTATCTGGATGCGCATTATCAGGACGGCACGCTCACCAAGTGCGCCGAGCGCGTCAGCCTCAGTCCCACCTATCTCAGCCGAGTATACAAGGAAAAAAGCGGCGTCAGCTTTTCCGACAGGCTTTTGCACATTCGCATGGAGCGTGCCTGCGAGCTGTTGAGCAAGCCGGACCATAAGGGCTACGACGTGGCTTACGACGTGGGCTACGACAACCCCAAAAACTTCAGCCGGGCATTCAAGAATCATTTCGGCATCACGCCAAGCGAGTACCGGCAGCAGAAGAAAGCAGGCGGAACGGAATGAAAAAGAAATTCTTCTTTCGCAGGGCAGCCCATTTTTTCATGCTCATGCTCATTCCTACGCTGGTGCTGTTTGCTCTTTTTCTGGCTTTTGCTGTTAACAGTGCCAGCAGTACTCTGGTGGAAAAAGGTCAGCAGACCGTTGAGGCAGCAGCAGATAACTGCGGGGTGATGCTGGGCCGTACATCGCAGCAGAACGATTTGCTTACAAGCACTACACGCATGAATGTATCGCTCAAGCGTGCTCTCAACCAGACGGATATGACCTACGGCGACAGTGTGTTTATGACGGCGCTGGGATCGATGGTGCGAAGCACGATTGATTCCAATCCGCCGCTGGATACCATCCTGATCTGGCTGGATGGCGCGCCGCGCATCTTTTCTTCCGAAGGCAGCAGCATTCAGCCAGTCGAGCAGCTCAAAGATCAAGCCTGGATGGATGTTTATCAGCAAATGCCTCCTGCGCAGAGAGAGCGTCTGATGATCAGCAACAGCCCGGATGGAAAGCAGCGTGTTACCAGTATTCGTCGTCTGCTTTTGCAGAAGGGCTGTACGGTTGTGCACATTAACCGGGACAAATGGATTGAAAAGCTGACAACCCTTTTGCAGCGTGATCATGAGCATCTGCTGGTTGTGAATAACGAAAACGAGGTGCTGCTGCACGCTGCTGCTGAACACGATGTATGGAAACCGGATGCGGAATTGCTGCAGAAGTTTATGAATGCAGTTCCGGGAAGCTGGTTCAAAACGGAATATGGCCGGTATATGGTTTCCCGCGTAAAGATGGATTTGGTTACAGTGCTGGCGGTGGTGCCTCTTGATGCGCTTACGGATACCGTCAGAATGATGCGCCAGACCTTTTTGGCTATTCTGCTGGTGAATGTCTGCGTGGTTATGCTGCTTGCTTATGTTACCACGCGCCGGATCTGCAGTCAGATGACGCTGATGATTGACATGCTGGATAATGCTGTGAAGGGACTGCCGGTAGAACGCCCTGAGCGTAAACAGCAGGATGAGTATGATGTGATCATGAACAACATCCTCTACATGTATCTGCGCGATGCATCCTTGCGCAGCGAACTGCAGCAGAAACAGTACGAGCAGGAGCATGCAGAACTGATGGCGCTGCAACTGCAGATCAATCCGCACTTCCTGTATAACACCCTGCAGTCGCTTGATATGACCATCCGTGGCGGCAAGGCAGACCGGTTTGATGTTAGCGATATCATCGGCGCCATTTCCGGCATACTGAAATATGCGCTGAGCAGTCCTCAGGAACCAGTGAGCCTGCGCGATGAGATTTACTACCTCAAAGAGTATGCAGCGGTGCAAAAGTTCCGTTTCGGCGGCCGCTTTGTACTGTATTATGAGGTGGATGATGAACTGCTGGATGCCCAGGTATTTCGTCTGATGCTGCAGCCGCTGGTGGAAAACTGCATGCTGCACGGGTTGAAGGGCTTGTCTGAGCGCGGCTATATCTGGGTGTGCGCTCATCGTGAGGAAGACAGCCTTCATATCAGCGTCAAGGACAGCGGCGCAGGTATGGAACGGGAGGAACTGGAAGCGCTGCGTCATCGGATTCGGGACGCCGCAAGCCGCTCCATTGGACTTACCAATCTCAACCGCCGCCTGCTTCTTCGCTATGGCGAGAAAAGCGCGCTGAACATTGTTTCGGAGCCTGGCAAGGGTACGGAGATCAGCTTCACGCTGCCCTATGAGCAATGCCGCAAAAGGTATCATCCGAAGACTGATGAAACAAAAAATGATACCTCTTTTTTGAAAATTGGATAAAAGATGAAGAAAAGAAACGGGATGCCGTCCTTTAGCGGGGTCCCGTTTCAAATTATAATGTATTCATCAACAGTTCGCACAGCGGACTAATACCTGAGGAGGAAGACACCATGAAGAAAATTCTGTCTCTGGTTCTGGCTCTGTCTATGATGCTGAGCCTGTGCTCCTTTGCCATGGCTGAGGAACAGATCACCCTGCGCTTCTCCTGGTGGGGCGGCGACGCTCGTCATGAAGCTACCCTGAAGGTTATCGAGCAGTTCGAGGCCCTCTATCCCAACGTGACCATCGAAGCCGAGTACGGCGGAAACGATGGTTATCACGACAAGCTGGCCACCAACCTCGCCAGCGGCACCGCTGCCGACATCGTGCAGATCGACCCCGAAGTGTTCCCCACCTATGTGGCCAACGGCGACTATTTCTACAACCTGGATGAGTACGAAATCGACATGAGCGTGTTCGACGAGGCTTACATCCATCAGCGCATCAACGGCTACTACGATGGCAAGCAGCTGGGTCTGCCCACCGGTATCGCCGGCCCCGCTTTCCTCATCAACAAGGACGTGGCCGACAAGGTTGGCGTGGATCTGTCCGGCGAGATCACCTGGGAAGGCCTGCTCGAGATGGGCAAGGCTGCTCATGAAGCCGATCCCGAAGTGTATCTGCTGTGCGCCAACAAGGAATATCTGGTCAACCTGATCGTGTTCAACATCGTCAAGCAGCAGGCTGGCAGCACCGTGTTTGTCGACGGCAAGCTGGTTGCCACCGAAGAGCATTTCACCACTGCTTATGAGTATGTGAAGGCTCTGTTTGACAACAATGTTGTTGCTCCCATCGAGTACATGGCCGCCTATCAGGGCGACGCCGTGCAGTCCGACGCCAACTGGCTGGCTGGCAAGTACGTGGGCACCATGACCTACATCTCCACCGTGGACGTGATGGTTGCCGGCAACCCCAACGCTAGCTATTATCCTGCTAACCTGCCTGTGTACGAAGGCGCCACCGAGGGCGGCTGGGCCTCCAACACTCCCCAGGTTCTGACCATCCCCAAGAGCTGCAAGCATCCCGAGATGGCCGCTGCTTTCCTGAACTACTTCTACGCCAACGAGACCGCCATGGAGACCCTGGGCGCCGTGCGCTCCGTGCCCCCGCAGGCCAAGGCTCGTGAAATCTGCGCTGCCAACGGTTCTCTGACCAAGGTCGTCAGCGATTCCGCCAACATCGCTGCTGCCATTGGCGGCACCCCCAACGATAAGATTTCTTCCACCAATGAGTCCAAGAACATCCTGTTCGACGCGGTCGAGCTGGTTGCCTACGGCGAGATGACCCCTGCCGAGGCTGCTGCCGATACCATCGATCAGCTCAAGGAACTGGAAGTGTAATGAATCCCTAACCGAGAAGCCCTGCTTGCTTCCAAGCAGGGCTTCTCCTTTGACAACGCCAAAGGAGAGAACACGCGATGATGCGCAGCGCACCCGGCGTGAGAACGCGCCACTATACCAAACGCGATTATCAGGCGTTTTTATACCTGCTTCCCTGGCTGATCGGCATTCTGGTGCTGCAGCTTTATCCTTTCATCGCTTCGCTGGTGTATTCCTTCCATGATTATGTCATCGGCGGCAAGATGGAATTCAACGGCCTGGAGAACTATATCCGCCTCTGGACCCGCGATCGCAACTTCTGGAAATCCTTGAGGATCACGCTGGTGTTTGGCGTGTACACGGTTCCGTTCAAGCTCATTCTGGCGCTGGCGGTGGCCATGTTCCTCAATCGCAATATCAAAGGCATCAACCTCATCCGCACCTTGTACTACATTCCCAGCCTGTTTGGCGGCAGCGTAGCCATTGCCATTCTGTGGCGCCTGATGTTCATGGATGGCGGCCTGGTGAACACCCTTCTGCAGACTCTTGGTCTGCCCACACAGCACTTCCTGGGTTCCAAGCAATGGGCGCTGAAGGTGATTTCGCTTCTGGAAGTATGGCAGTTTGGCTCTTCCATGGTTATGTTCCTGGCTGCGCTGAAGAATGTGCCCGCTTCGCTGTATGAAGCGGCGGATATCGATGGCGCGGGCTGGTGGTCCAAGTTCTTCAAGATCACCGTGCCCCAGATTTCGCCCATCATCTTCTTCACCCTCATCAACCAGACCATTCAGCAGCTGCAGAACTTCACCTCGCCCTCTGTCATCACCAATGGCGGCCCGATGAAGAATACTTATGTGCTTGGTCTGTTCCTGTACGAAGAAGGCTTTGGCAACTTCAAGATGGGCTATGCCAGCGCCATTTCCTGGCTGCAGTTCCTGGTCATCCTCGCACTCACGCTCATCATTTTCGGCACCTCGAAGCTCTGGGTGCACTACGCTGACGAATAAGGAAAGGAGAGAAGAACAATGGCCAAGAACGGTCTTCGCAAGGAGGACGGACGCTTTGTGGACTACCTGATCATTGCGGTCATCGGCGTCATCCTGCTGTATCCCATCATCTGGATGATCTTCTCCACTTTCAAGAGCAATGAGGAGATCTTTGGTTCCACCGCGCTTTTGCCCAAGGTGTGGCACTGGGAGAATTACCCGCAGGGCTGGGCTGGCTCCGGCCGCATCACCTACACCAGCTTCTTCATCAATACCTTCAAGCTGGTCATTCCTACCACGCTTCTGACGGTACTGTCCGCCTGCCTGACGGCATATGCCTTTGCGCGCTTCAACTTTCCCTGCAAGGGCGGCCTGTTCGCCTTGCTGGTTGGTTTGATGATGCTGCCCAACTCCGTGGTCATCATCCCGCGCTACATGCTGTACAATCAGTTCAAGTGGGTGGATACCTACATGCCTTTCTACATTCCGGCGCTGCTGTGCTGCAACAGCTTCTTCCCGTACATGCTCATTCAGTTCCTGCGCGGCATTCCGCGTGAGCTGGACGAATCCGCTTACATGGATGGCTGTTCCACCTTCCGCACGCTGTGGAGCATCCTGCTGCCGCTGATGAAGCCTGCGCTGTTCTCTGCCGGTCTGTTCCAGTTCCTGTGGACGTACAACGACTACTTCAACTCTCTCATTTTCATCAACAGCGTCAAGAACTATCCCATCTCCCTTGCGCTGCGCATGAGTTTGGACTCGGAGAGCGTAGTTAACTGGGGCAAGGTGATGGCCATGGCTTTTGTGGCTGTGTTCCCGGTGATGATCCTCTTCTTCGCCGCTCAGAAGTACTTCGTGGAAGGCATTGCCACCAGCGGTCTGAAGGGCTGATTTGTCCCATTTCATCTGCAAAGCCTGACCATCGCGTCAGGCTTGCTTTATTGGAGGCGTTCTTCATGAAGATTCGGAATCCCGTCCTCGTTGGCTTCAATGCCGACCCGTCCTTCCTGCGCGTGGGCAATGACTACTATCTGGCAACTTCCACCTTCGAGTGGTTCCCCGGCGTTCAGATCCACCACTCCACCGATCTGGCCAACTGGGAGACGGTTTCCTATGTGCTGGAGGATGATCAGGTGCTGGACATGACCGGTCTGGAAGGCGCATGCGGCATCTGGGCGCCCAACATCACCTGGTCGGACGGCTTGTTCTATGTGGCCTACACCATCGTGTACACCAACCGCTACCGCTATAAGGACACCTGCAATTTTGTGGTCACTGCGCCTGATGTGCGCGGCCCGTGGTCGGCTCCGGTTAAGCTGAGCAGGCAGGGGTTTGATCCGTCCATCTTCCATGATGATGACGGAAAAAAGTACATGGTGGTGCAGACCATCGACCACCGCACCAGTCGTGAACGATTCACCGGCATTGATGTACAGGAGTATGATCCCGTGCAGAAAAAGCTGATCGGCCAGCCTGTGCGTGTGTTTGGCGGCACCAAGCATGGCACCACCGAAGGCCCCAACATCATCAAAAAGGATGGATGGTACTACCTGACTGTGGCCGAGGGCGGCACGGAGTTTCATCACCGTGCCACCGTCACCCGCAGCAGAAGCGTGTGGGGCCCGTATGAGGAAAGCCCGTATAATCCGCTGATTATTTCCTATGGACAGGAGGACTGCCAGCTGGCTCGCGCCGGCCATGGACAGATCATTCAGGGCCATGACGGCAACTGGTATATGGCGCATCTGTGCGCGCGCCCGGTGGATATGTGCAGTATTCTGGGACGTGAGACGGCTATTCAGAACATCTGCTGGACGGAGGACGGCTGGCCAAAGCTGGAAGCCAATGACAACGCCAAACCTGAGACTGCGTTTGACGTGCCGTGGGATGTGCAGCAGCGCTTCGGCCACTCTCAGCGGGTGGATTTTTCGCACGATCCGCTGCCCATCGACTATGTGACGCTGAGACATGGCATGGAAGCATGCGGCGTGAGCATCGATAATGGTCAGCTGCTTATTCGCGGCGGTTTTTCGCCTATGTCGCGCTTCGAGCAGGGCTTCATAGCCCGCCGCCAGCAGGCGTTCGACTGCGATTTCACCACGAGGATGCATTTTGAGCCCCGCCACCTCAATCACATTGCGGGCATGATGGTGTATTACAATTACGACAACCATTACTTCCTCAAAATGATCCTCGACGAGCAGGGCAAGTGCCTGACCGTCACATCCGTTCTCAACCGGGAGATGGAGGATTCTGCGCCTGTATATTTGCCGGATGAAGCGGAGGCCGTATGGCTCAAGGCGGAGATCCGCACGCGCGAACTGCAGTATTTCTACTCCCTTGACGGAAAAGAATGGCATAAGGTGGGCGGCGTGCTGGATATGCGCAATATCTCTGACGAGCGCATCGAAGGCAACGGCTTCACCGGTTCCATGCTCGGCGTGCATTGCAGCGATTGCATGGGCGACGGCGTGGAAGCAAGGTTTGATTTCCTGCATTACGACGAGCTGTAAAGATCAGAAACGGGCCTGCTGCGGTTGCGCAGCAGGCCTGTTGACTTTATCAGAACATTTTGCTCGGGATGAACGGCAGCGCGCCGCGGAATTTCTCGGTGGCTTCCTTGGGGTAGTACTTGCTGGTGGTGTTTTCCACGGCGATGCGGGAGTGCAGCAGGGTGTCGTAGAGGAAAACGCCGCAGCCGTTTTCAAATACGATGTCCTCAATGTGCCAGTCGGAGGAGAAGCGATCCCGGCTGCCTGCGCCGTCCAGCGCAGCGGCTTCGTAGTACATGGAGGGAATGTTCTGCAGACCTGCCATGTAGATGACCATGCTCACGCCGCAGAACTGCAGGCTGTTGACCAGCGTGATGATGATGACCGCGCGGGTGCCATCCGCCAGAAAGTCCACCGGCGCTTTGCCAAAGAGGATGAGGATGTCGTTGATGGCGCCGCCGCTGTACTGCACCAGGAAGTATATGATGTAACCCATCACCAGCGCGGACACCATGACCGGCATGTACACCACCGTGCGCACCAGCGCGCCGCCGCGCAGCTTCTGGTTGAGCAGCAGCGCAAACGCCAGACCCAGCACGTTCTGGATGAAGGTGCTGCCAACGCCGTAAACAAGGGTGTTGGTGAGGGCGATCAGCACATTTTCATCCTTGAACACCTTGATGTAGTTGCGCAGACCTGCGTACTTGTAGCTCTGGGAGTAGCCGTTCCAGTCGTGGTCGGGATCCTTTTTCTACTCAAAAGGTCATTTGTGCGGTGTTGCCCTAGGAAATCGGACTTTTGAAAACAGAAATCACTCATTTTTAATCGGCAACGGTCATGCGATCAAAAAACGGAAGAGCCTTGAGCGGATCTTCCGTTCCTGCGCGTCTTCCCAAATCTTTCCCCCGCATAAAGGCATCCAGCGATTCCATACTAAGGGATGCAAATGCAAACGGAAAGCAGGAGCCAAAACGCGCCTGCGCCGTTTAAGGAGGATGGGACAAGTGCGTGCAACAGGTATTGTGCGAAGAATTGACGAGCTCGGCCGGGTGGTGATTCCCAAGGAGATCAGACGAACGCTGAGAATCCGCGAGGGCGACCCGCTGGAGATCTATACCGACCGGGATGGCGAGGTCATTTTGAAAAAATACTCGCCCATTGGCGAGATGTCGGCGTTTGCCAGGGATTATACGGATTCCATTTTCCGTTCAATGGGGCACATTGCCTGCATTGTGGACCGCGATCAGGTGGTGGCGGCCAGCGGTGTGAGCAAGAAGGAACTGGCGGACAAGCCCATCAGCCATGACCTGGAAACGGCCATTGCCAACCGCCAGACCGTGGCCATCAACCGTGCTGGCGGCGGCAAGATTGTGGCCGTGACCAATGAAGAGGACATCACCGGCTACACGGCGCAGGTGGTGTCGCCCATCATTGCCGATGGCGAGGCCATTGGCGCGGTGCTGCTGCTTTCCAAGGAGCAGGGTGCAAAGATGGGCGATGCAGAGCTCAAGGTGGCGGAGACGGCCGCCGGTATTGTGGGCAGACAAATGGAACAGTAAAACAAAAACCTGTTGCGCGCTCAGGCTGCAGCAGGTTTTTGTCTTTTCTGTACCTTGGTCGATACCGGCGCGTGCCAGTTTAGGAAAGAACGGAGGAAGGCCGGTTGCGGCCGATCCGCTCCATCATTTTCTCTGGAAGCGGCTTGTCGCACAGCACGATGTCCACATCTTCCACAGTGAAGAGATAGTGGGGAAATACCTTGCCGAGCTTTGCGGAGTCGCACATGAAGATGCGGCGCGCGGCCTGTGGCAGCGCAGTGCGCAGGAAGGAAACACCTTTTTCATAGTAGCCGGTCATCTCGCCGCCGATTCTCAACTCCATCAAGATTGCCGTCATCACCATCGTTGGCAAGCTGATCCTGTCCGCCTCTGCGGCATACGCTTTTTCAAGATGGAGTTCCCGCTCAAGAACATTATCTTCATCGCCTTCCTCGGCTCCATGATGATTCCCGCACAGGTGACGGTGCTGCCGCTGTCCACGGCGCCTCTGGCCTCGCTGGCCGTGCTGGCGCTGGTCAACTCCTGGAACGACTGCTTCACCCCCCACATCTTCGTCATCACGCCCGCCAACGACACGGTGTCGCTGGGTATCCGCAAGTATGCCGCCGACATCTACACAAACCTGGGCCTGGCGGCGTCTGTAAGTGCCATTGCGCCCATTCTGCTGCTGTACATCTTCTGCCAGCGTTCTTTTGTGCAGAGCATCGCATCCAGCGGAATCAAGGGCTAAGGAGGATAAACTGTGATGGAATACGTAAGCAGTCTTCATTGGCAACAGGATATTCCCGTCTGGAAGGAAACGGACGTGCTGGTGGTGGGCGTGCGCGAATCCCGCCGCATCATCGGCGAATTCGTGCTCAAGGGTGCCGATATGAAGCAGAGCGTCCGGCATGACGACGATGTGTTCCTCTCCGGCAACCGCTTTGAGACCCATGTGGGCAGCCGCGTGATTTACGAAAACGTCGCAAACGGCGAGCCCTACGGCATCCCGTACCGCGTTTTCCTGCCCCAGAAGGTGGAAAACCTGCTGGTGGCCGGACGCAGCGTATCCGGCGACCAGGAGTGCATCTCCGCGATCCGCGTGATGCCGCCCTGCTTTGCCATGGGCCACGCGTCAGGCATTGCCGCCGCCATGACCATCACCGATGGCGTGAAGCCTGCGGATGTGAACACGGACAAGCTGCGCGAGATACTGAAAAACGAAAACTGCGTGCTGTAGTAACCGAAAGGCCGCGATTCCTGCAAAGGAGCCGCGGCCTTTGTGCTTGCGGCTTGATAATGCTGCCAAATCGGATTATAATAAACAAAGCCGCGTTTTTTGTCCGCGGTCAATTCCTCTTGTCTGGAGGCTTTTTGTTTTGAGCAATACGCAAAAATCCATCGTCGGCGGCATGACGGTGCTGAGCATAGTGGGACTTATCTGCAAAATTGTGGGCGCGCTGTACCGCATTCCGCTGGCGTGGCTCATCGGCGACGAGGGCATGGGCACCTATCAGCTGGTGTTTCCCACCTACAACATGCTGCTCACTATTTCCTCTGCCGGTCTGCCGGTGGCCATCAGCCGCATGGTCAGCTTTTCGCTGGCCAAGGATGACCCGCGCAACGCCAGGCGCATCTTCCGCATTGCGCTGTGGATGCTGACGGCGCTGGGCTTCCTGTCCATGATTCTGATGATCGTCATGAGCCCGTCGCTGGCGGTCCGCTCCGGCGATGTGAGCACGCAGCCCGGCTTTGTGGCCATTGCACCCGCACTGCTTTTGGTGTGCATCATGAGCGCGCTGCGCGGCTTCATGCAGGGCCAGCAGAACATGGTGCCCACGGCTATCAGCCAGCTCATCGAGCAGGTGGGCAAGGTGTTTGTGGCGCTGCCGCTGGCATACTTCGGCATGAAGATCAGCGTGGCCTATGCGGCGGCTGGCGTGTTGCTGGGCACCAGCATTGCCGAGGGTGCGGCGCTGGTGTTCATGATCGTCACCTACCGCAGGAAGAAGGCGGCGTTTGATGCCCTTGCGCAGAACCCCGATGAGGAAGTCATCGGCGGCAAAACGCTGCTCAAGCGCCTGCTGAACCTGAGCATCCCCATCACGCTGGGCGCGTGCATCGTGCCCATTGCGGGATTCATCGATTCCGGCCTGCTGCTCAACCGCCTGGTGGATGCAGGCATCGAGCGCACCGAGGCGCTGGGCCTGTACGGCCGCTATTCCGGCTATGTGCTCACGCTCATCAATGTGCCTACGGCGCTGGCCACGGCTATCGCCATGAGCCTGGTGCCGTCCATCTCCAGCGCCATGGCCAGGGGCGACGGCAAGCAGATGCGCCGACAGAGCGCTCTGGGATTGCAGCTGTCCTTTGTGGTGGGCCTGCCGTGCTCCATTGGCATGAGCATGCTCAGCCGCCATCTGCTGGATCTGATTTACCATTTCAACACGCCGGAAGCGCTGGATGTGACGGCCAATCTGCTCAGCCTGTCCAGCCTGACCATTGTGCTGTTTACCGTGGTGCAGTCCACCAGCGGCATTCTGCAGGGTCTGCGCAAGCAGCGCATTCCCATGTACACGCTCATGCTCGGCGTGGCAGTGAAGGTGTTTCTCAACTACACGCTTATTGGCATGCCGCAGATCAACATCTACGGTGCGCCCATCGCGTCCATCACCTGCTATACGCTCAGCATGGTGCCCAACCTCTATTACGTGCACAAGTACACCGGCATGAAGCCGGATGTGTGGAACGTGGCCGGACGGCCTGCGCTGGCAACGGCAGGCATGGCGGCTGTGCTGTTTGTGAGCATGAAGCTTTTGCCCTGCCACGGCGTGTGGACGCTCATTCAGGTGATGATCGGCGTGGCAGCCTATGCGGGTTTTGCCGTGCTGACCGGCGCGGTGGACAAGGAGATCCTTGCGCCCATCCTGCGTCGTTTCCGCCGCAAGACTGCACCAAAGAAGGGAGAATAAATCTATGGAACTGCTCACCATCGTTACCCTCGGCACCGGTGCGGAGGAATACCTGACCAGAGGCGTGGAGCGCGCCCTGAAGGAAGCGCAGCATGTGGTGCTGCGCACAGGCCGCCATCCCATGAGAACCTATCTGGAAAAGGAAAACATCGCCTTTGAAACCCTCGACGCGCTGTATGACAAGTACGAGGATTTTGACGATTTCAACACCGCGGCTGCCAGGACGCTGCTGGATCTGTGCCGCAGGGAGCCCGTGTGCTACGCCGTGAGCGACGCCAGCTTTGACACCACGGTTGCCGCCATTCAGCAGCAGAAGCCTGCTGGCGCCAAGGTGCGCATCCTGCCTGGCGTGAGCCATGCCGAGCGCTGCCTGAGCATGCTGGAAAGCCATCAGGATGCGGTGCGTCTGTACACGGCGGCTGCCTTCCTGAACGCGCGCGTATCTCCTGAGGAGGATCTGCTGCTGCTGGAGGTGCACACCCGCGAATCTGCCGGCGACTGCAAGCTGAAGCTGCTGGATCTGATGCCGGAAGAGACGAAGATTGTGTTCATCAGCGGCGATGAGGAAACGGGCGAGCTGAAGAGCAAGTCCGTGGCGCTGTACGAGATGGACCGCCAGAAGAAATACGACCACCTGACCGCCGTGTTTGTGCCGGGTGTGGATTATCTCAGCCGCACGCGCTTTGACATGGACGATCTGATGCGCGTGGTGGGCCGCCTGCGCGCGCCGGACGGCTGCCCGTGGGATCGCGAGCAGACCCACGAAAGCCTGCTCAAGGACCTGCTGGAGGAGTGCTACGAGTTCATTCAGGCCGTACGCGACGGCGATATCGACCACATGTACGATGAACTGGGCGACGTGCTTTTGCAGGTGGCGCTGCATGCGCAGATCGCCAGCGAGCACGGAGACTTCACCATCAATGATGTCACCAGCGCCATTGCCTACAAGATGATCGAGCGCCACACGCACGTGTTCGGCCAGGTTCATGCCGAAACCAGCGATGACGTGCTCAACAACTGGGAGGCCCTCAAGCGCTCGCAGCGCGGCATTACCACCCAAACGCAGGCGATGGAGAACGTATCCACCGGCCTGTCCACGCTGCTGCGCGCCCACAAGGTGCAGCACAAGGCGCACAAGGTGGGCTTCGATTTTGACTCCGCGCTGGAAGCCCTGAGCAAGGTGTACGAGGAAGCCGATGAGGTGAAGGAGAACCTGCTGGAGGGCGTGGATCCCGAGAAAGAACTGGGCGATCTGTTCTTTGCAGCGGTCAATGTAAGCCGCCTTTGCGGCAAGGACGCCGACATCGCGCTCTTCGGCGCCACCAACAAATTCATCGACCGTTTCCGCAAAATGGAAAATGCCATAAAAAAAGCGGGAAAATGCCTTGAGGACTTGACTTTATCTGAAATGGATGTATACTGGAATGCGGGAAAACGTGATGAGTAAAGGGTTTTGGGTTGATTCCGGCCCTGTGCGTTTCCTCACGAAGCACCCGATCATCCATCCATGTTCTGCATGGATCAATCTAAGGAGGTAATTGACATTATGAACAAAGCTGAATTGACCGCCGCCATCGTTAAGAAGACCGGTTTCAAAAAGAGCGACGCCGAGAAGGCCATCGCTGCCCTGACCGAAGTGATCACCGAGGCTCTGGCCGAGGGTGAAAAGGTTCAGATCGTTGGCTTCGGCGGCTTCGAAGTCCGCAATCGCCCCGCTCGCGTTGCCCGCAATCCCCGCACCGGCGAGCAGATCGAGATCGAAGCTTCCAAGGCTCCTGTTTTCAAGGCTGGCAAGGCTCTGAAGGACAGCGTCAACAAGTAATCAATCTTGATAAAACCGTTGTCACCGATGGCGGTATAAAGCCGTTGGCACACACTTTGTGGATGTGTGCCAGCGGTTTTTTTGTATCAAAAGCGGTTTCACCAGCCTGAAAACGGGGGAATGATCATACAGACATCTTCTTATCGAAAAGGGAAGCATTGATGAAAAAGTGGTTGATCCTGAACAGGACGCAGCCAGAATCCCGATCTCTTTTCCCACCACTGCCAAACCCGGCGATCACTACATTGTGCGCCGCGGCGAGTCCTTTCAGCTTCACGCTCACCTGATATCATGCAAGGCCGGAAGGAGAAAGGTTCCTTCCGGCCTTTGCGCGCTCATTTCATCCCGGACAGAATGGCCCCGCAGATGCCGCCGCCTGCCACGCCCATGGCAATATCGCTCAGGTAGGCGGTAAAGGGCAGCTGCTGGCCGCTGAGGAGCGCATAGAGCGCCACGCCAATGCCCATGTAGCATAGTCCCAGCAGCGCGCCCAGCATCAGCCCGCGCTCGCGGTCACGGCCCAGCATGATCTTGATGCCTGCAAAGATGGCGCCCAGCTTGATGAGCTGGTTGACAATGCGGATGGCGCTGTCCGACGGCCTGAGCCACTGCATGAGCAGGGCAAAGAGCAATACGCAAATCAGCGTGACGGCCACGGAGCACAAAAGCCCCTTGAACAGCTGCGCCCAGATGGTGGTTTGCCGCCTTCTGCTGCGGCGGCGCGTGGTGCGTGTGGCGCCCGGCGTCTGGTAAGAAACAGGCATATCAAAAAACCTCCCTCGTTCGCTTTGCTTAAAGCATATGCGAATGGGGGAGGTTTTGATGATATCACGAACGATTAGTTCAGCACTTCGCTGTCGTTCTCGATGGTCACTTCTTCCACGTTGCGGATGGCCCAGCGGGCGACGATCAGCTTGGTGTTTTCGTTGCTCACAGCCAGCTCGATGGTGTCGTCCTTGATGCCGGTGATGGTGCCATAGATGCCGCCGATGGTGCAGATGCGGTCGCCGTGCTTGAGGGCAGCCAGCATTTCCTTGACCTTCTTGTCCTTTTTCTTCTGCGGACGGATCAGCATGAAGTAGAAGATCACGAACATCAGGATCAGCGGGAACAGCATGCCGATCAGTTCGCCAGCACCGGGAGCGGGCATGGCTTCAGCGCCAGCAGCGGCGGCGTCAGCGGCAGCAGCGGGAGCAGCTTCAGTCAGAGCCAGGATGATATCAGTCATTGTCGGGGATCCCCTTTCCAAAAAGTCAACGTTGCAATTATATCAAATCATGGAACAAAGTACAAGGGGAAAAGTGTGAACAGACTGGAAATTCAGCGGTGATTGCGGTTAGGGCCGCGCAGCAGGTCGCCGTTATCCACAGGGAAGGGCACGGGAATGCGGATGAGCGTACCGGCCACAGAGGCGGTCTGCACATGTTCGCCGGTCGCTTCCAGCGTCATCTTTTCCACCGTGAAGCGCTGAGAACCCGCAGGCGTGAGGGCTTCCAGCTCATCACCCACATAGAAGCGGTTTTTCAGGCGGATGAGCGCCTCGCCATTTTCGTCCTGCGGAGCGATGAAATCACCCACGTATTCCATGCTCTGCGAAAACCCTTCCGCTCCGGCAGCCGGTTCGGGCGCGCCGTAGTAAAAGCCGGTGTTGCTTGCGCGGTGGCTGGCCTTGCGCAGCTCCTCCATCAATGCAGGAACAGCAGCCAGGAAGGCTTCCTCGCCTTTGTTTTCCAGCAGATCCAGCGCGCGGCGGTAGGCGGATACCACGGTGGCCACATAATACGCCGTCTTCATGCGGCCTTCGATCTTGAGGCTGATGACGCCCGCTTTCTGAAGCTCGTGCAGATGGGGCAGCATGCACAGGTCATAAGCGGAGTACAGATAGGTGCCGCGCTCATCCTCGCACACGGGCAGGTATTCGCCGGGGCGCTTTTCCTCCACCAGATGATACTGCCAGCGGCAGGGCTGGGCGCATGCGCCGCGGTTGCCGCTGCGGCCGGTGAGGGCGTTGGAAAGCAGGCAGCGGCCGCTGTAGGCCACGCACATCGCGCCGTGCACAAAGGCCTCCAGCTCCAGTTCCTGGGGCAGAGCTTGACGCATGGAGGCGATATCCGCCATGGAAAGCTCGCGCGAAAGCACGATACGCTCGGCGCCCATCATGCGGTGGAAGTGCTCCGCCGTGCGGGCGTTGAGCACATTGGCCTGCGTGCTGATGTGAATGGGCAGCCCGGGCAGCTCCTCGTGCAGCATGAGCGCCGCACCGATATCGCTGACGATGGCCGCATCCACGCCTGCATCCAGCGCATCCTGCGCAGCAACCAGAAAGCCCTGCATGTCCGCATCTGTGGGCAGAATGTTCATGGTCACGTAGAATTTGACGTTGTTTGCATGCGCAAAGCGCACGGCCTCGCGCAGCTGTGTGGGATCAAAATTGCCGGCAAAGGCGCGAAGGCCGTAGCTCTTCATGCCGCCGTATACCGCATCCGCGCCAAAGCGCACAGCGGCGCGCAATTGCTCCATACCGCCTACGGGCGCGAGCAGTTCCATCTTTTGCTTGTTCATGTTTTACAGCCCTCGTTCTGCGTCGTACGCCTGCCACAGCGGCGCGTAAATCTCCACCGCGCGCTCATGCTCTTCCAGCGTGCGGCTGAAGTGCAGCGTGCCGGTGGAAGGATCGGTGCTGCAGAAGTACAGGTATTTTTCGGCCACATAGCTCTCGTCCGGATACAGCGCCGCATTGATGGCCTCCGGAGAAGGATTGCAGATGGGGCCAGCGGGCAGACCGGTGACGCGGTAGGTGTTGTAGGGCGATTCCACAGCCAGATCGCTGGAGCGCAGGCTCATGCGCCTTTCGCCGGTTACATAGTGGATGGTGGGGTCGCTCTGCAGCTTCATGCCGTCCTTCAGACGGTTGTGGAACACGGCAGATACCTTGGCAAAGTCCGCTTTCTTGGCTTCCTTTTCGATCATGGAAGCCAGGGTGATCACCTGATCCATGGTCATCTCCAGCTCCTGCGCACGGCTCTGCCAGTCGGAGGAGAACACCTTGTCCGTCTGGGACAAAAGCTTTTTGATGATGGAGATGGGCGTTGCGTCGGTGTAGATCTCGTAGGTGTTGGGGGCCAGATAGCCCTCCAGCAGGTACTTGCGACTGGAGGTATCAACGGTTTTGAGGGCGTCGGCAATGAAGTAGTAGTCCTGCACGCCTTCGCCGGTGCGGCAGATATTCAGGAACTCGCTTTCGTCCTTGAAGATACCCTTGTTTTTGAGATCGGCCGCAATGGTTTCGATGGTGGTGCCGGGAATGATGGTGATATCGGTGGTAATGGGCTGGCCATCGCCGGTGGTGAGCAGGTCGGCAATCTCAAACATGTCCATGCTGCGCTTGATGAGATAATCGCCCGCCTGGATCTTCTGGCCGAGGCCTGCAAAGTCACAGTAATACTTGAAGACGGTGCTGTTTTTGATCAGCTCCTGCTTTTTGAGGTTGTTGGCCACGCGGGTGAGGCTGTTGCCGTTTTCCACGGAAAAGGCAATCTCAGTTTCATCCGCCGGATTGACGGGGCTCAGGAAATTGTCCTCGATGGACTGCCACGCGCCCGCCACCAGGCCAAACACAATCAGCAGCGCTCCGGCAAACACCAGCATGGGGCGCAGGATGCGCCACAGGCCGCTGTACCAGTAAAAGCCGTACCTGCGCTCATCACGCAGGGTTTCGTGGTCGTATTCCTTGTTGTAATCGCGTCTTTGACGCATGGGATTCCTCCTTAGGCTTCTTTGATGTCAATGCTGATGCCCGCGCCTTCAGTCACGCGCTGCATGGTTTGCGCCACCAGCTGCTGCACCCTCATCTGCGCCAGCAGATAATCGGTGATTTCCGGGCTCTGGTAGAGAAGGGTGCTCAGCTTTTCAAACTCGGCAGCGTCCTCTTCGCGCGGCTCGCTTCCGGCCAGCGCAGCCATCTGCAGCGCGCTCTGCGCACGGCTGAGCCTGTCCAGCAAACGGCGGTTGACCTCGTCGGCCATCACGCTTTCCTTCAGCTGCGCGTATTCCTGATAACTGTCCGTGTTTTCGATGGCTTTGACCAGCGCGTCGGCCGCACGGCTGACCTCCTCGGGCATATGGTTCACAGGGATTCCTCCTGTCGTTTGATCGGTTCTCCATTAGTATAACGCATCGCGCGCATTTTTTCATTCTTTTTTTCGCTGTGATACAAAATGCGAAAGCGGCATAGGGTTTTGACAGGCGAATGCAAGGAGGAGTGAACGGCATGGAAGGAACGTTTGACCTGTATCAGGACATTGCGCAGAGAACGGACGGCGATGTATATATCGGGGTTGTGGGCCCGGTGAGAACCGGCAAGAGCACGCTCATCAGCCGCATGATGGAAAAGCTGGTGCTGGACCACATGGCAGACGGCCCCAGACGCGAGCGCATTGCCGACGAGCTGCCCCAGTCCGGCAGCGGGCGCACCATCATGACCACGCAGCCCAAGTTTGTGCCCGGAGAAGCGGTGAGCATCTCTTTGGATGATCAGGCCAGCGTGCGCGTGCGCATGGTGGACAGCGTGGGCTATCTGGTGGATGGGGCGCTGGGCATTGAGGAGGACGGCGCATCTCGCATGGTGCACACGCCGTGGTTTGATCACGATATCCCCTTTGAGCAGGCGGCGGAGATCGGCACGCGCAAGGTGATTGCCGAACATGCCACCATCGGGCTGGTTGTCACTACCGACGGAACCGTGGCGGATCTGCCGCGCGAAAGCTACGTACAGGCCGAGGAACGTGTGGTGAAGGAGCTCAAGGAACTGGGCAAGCCATTTGTGGTGCTGCTCAATTCCCGCACGCCCGATGCGCGCGATACGCAGCTTCTGCGCGAAAAGCTCACCACCCGCTATGAGGTGCCGGTCATGGCGCTCAATGCGCGGGAGATGGAGCTGTCGGACATTCTGGATGTGTTTGAGCAGGTGCTGTACCAGTTCCCGCTGCGCGAAATCCGCATCGCCGCGCCGGGCTGGCTGAATGCGCTGGACGAAAACCACTGGCTGGTGCAGCACGTACTGGAACAGGTGCGCGCAGGCGCGGAGCAGGTGAACCGCATGCAGGATCACGCCGTGTTTGCCCAGGCGTTTGCACAGTCGCCCTATTCGGATGGGCTGACAGGCGACGGTATTGATCTGGGAGAAGGCAGGCTGAAATACGCCCTGCCGCTGAAGGAGGGGCTGTTCAACCGCGTGCTGGGCGAGGAGTGCGGCACGGAGATCCGGGGCGATGCGCATCTGCTGAGGCTGATGAAGGAACTGGTGGCCGCCAAGACGGAATACGACCACGTGGCCGAGGCGCTGCGCAGCGTGCGCGAAACCGGCTACGGGCTTGTAACGCCCTCCATGAGCGAGCTCACCCTGCAGGAGCCGCAGATTGTGCAGCAGGGCAGCCGCTTTGGCGTAAAACTCAAGGCCAACGCTCCGTCGCTGCACATGATCCGCGTGGATATCGAAACGGAGGTATCGCCCGTTGTGGGCACGGAGAAGCAATCCGAAGAGCTGGTGAAATACCTGCTGGAGGAATTCCAGAACGACCCGCAGAGTATCTGGAACACCAACTTCTTTGGCAAATCCCTGCACGAGCTGGTGCGCGAAGGCTTGAGCAACAAGCTCATGCGCATGCCTGCCGACGCGCAGGAAAAGGTGCAGGAGACGCTTTCGCGCATCATCAACGAGGGGAACGGCGGCATGATCTGCATCCTTTTGTGACGGGAGTGTAAACTTTCCCATACGAGGGCGTTGACTGAGCCAAGATGTGATATGATAACCCTGTACTGCTTTGCGGCATGGGAGGATCAATATGGAACGAAAGAAACTGCGGGATTATCTGCGGCTTGGCACGGCATTGCTGGTCGTGTGGTTTTTGCTGGGCAATATCGGCGCGGTAGTTGGCTTTGTGCAAAAACTGTGGCTCATTCTGTCGCCCTTCATTCTGGGCGCGGCACTGGCCTTTGTGCTCAATGTACCCATGAGCTTTTTTGAACGCAAGGTACTGAAAGGCATGGACAAAAAGCCTGCTCTGAGCAGGTGGAAGCGCCCCGTCGCTCTGGTGATGGTGTTTCTGCTTGCCATCTTCATCGTGTATCTGGTGCTGGCGCTGGTCATTCCGGAGCTCATCAACACGGTGGAAACGCTGGTGCGCGCCATTCCCGTGGCTGTTCAGAAGCTGGAAGCGTGGCTTGCGCAGTACGAGGTGCAGCTGGGAGAATGGCTGAGTGGCAAATTCACCATGCCCACCGGCGACGAGCTGAACGCCATGCTGCAAAAGGCGCTCAACTTTGCCCTTAAGGGCGTAGCCTTCTCCGGCAGCCTGATTGGCTCGGTGTACACCAACATTCTGGATGTGTTCTTCACGTTGATGTTCGTCATCTACTTCCTGCTGGGCAAGGAGCGGCTGGCGGCACAGGGGAAGAAGCTGATGAAGGCCTATCTCAAGCCGGAGCGCGTGGAGCGCATCCTGCACGTGGCTGGCCTTTCCAGACGCACGTTTGCCAGCTTCATCACCGGCCAGTGCCTGGAGGCGCTCATTCTGGGCGGCATGTTCTTCATCGTGCTGTCGATTCTGCGCATGCCGTATGTGCTCCTGATCAGCGTGTTTATCGCTGTCACGGCGCTCATTCCCGTGGTGGGCGCGTGGATGGGCTGCGCCGTGGGAGCCTTCCTCATTCTGGTGGTCAACCCCATGCAGGCGCTGATCTTCCTGGCGGTGTTCCTCATTGTGCAGCAGCTGGAAGGCAACCTGGTGTATCCGAGGGTGATGGGCAACGCCATCGGCCTGCCGTCCATCTGGGTGCTGTTTGCCGTGGTATTGGGCGAAGGCCTGCTGGGCATTCTGGGCATGCTTTTGTTCATTCCGCTCACGTCGGTATGCTATCAGCTGCTGCGTGAGGACGTGGACGTAAAACTCAGGCAGAAGCTGATCGATCCGCAATAACAACTGACAAGAAAAGGACACTTCCCTAAACAAGGAAAGCGTCCTTTTTGTTATTTTCAAGATGGGATTCCAAAGGGCAAAGCCCTTTGGCAGGTGGCCTGGAGGGCAGCGCCCTCCAGCATCCCCCTTATGCGGCCTCAAACTGGCTGCGGTACAGCTTTGCATAGAAGCCGTCCTTCTTCAGCAGCTCCTCATGAGAACCCTGCTCAATCACGTTGCCCTCGTTCATCACCAGGATGACGTCGGCGTTTTCGATGGTGGACAGGCGGTGCGCCACGATGAAGCTGGTGCGGCCGGTCATGAGTTTTTCAAACGCACGCTGGATGCGCATCTCGGTGCGGGTATCGATGGAGGAGGTCGCCTCGTCCAGGATCAGCATGGGCGGCAGGGAGAGCATGACGCGGGTGATGCACAAAAGCTGCTTCTGGCCCTGGCTCAGGCTGCCGCCGTCCTCGCCGATGCGGGTATCGTAGCCGTCGGGCAGGCGCTTGATGAAGCTGTGCGCATGCGTGGCCTTGGCCGCAGCGACGATCTCTTCCTCGGTTGCGTCCTCGCGGCCCATGAGGATGTTGTCGCGGATGGTGCCGGACTTGAGCCACGTATCCTGCAGCACCATGCCGTAGGCGCTGCGCAGGCTTTGGCGGCTCACATCCATGATGCACTGGCCGCCCACGCTGATCTTGCCTTCGTTCACGTCATAGAAGCGCATGAGCAGGTTGATGAGCGTGGTTTTGCCGCAGCCGGTGGGGCCTACGATGGCAATGCGCTGGCCGGGCTGCACATTCAGGTTGAAGTGCTGGATGAGCTTGCGCTCCGGTACGTAGGAGAAGCTGACGTCCTCAAGCGCCACAGAGCCATCCACCTGCTGAAGCTCTGCGGGTGCATCCGCCGTTTCGGCGGGCTGGTCGATGAGCGCAAACACGCGCGATGCGCAGGCCAGCGCGCTCTGCAGCTCCGTCACCACGCCGGAGATCTCGTTAAACGGCTTGGTGTACTGGTTGGCATAGCTGAGAAACGCCGACAGCTGACCCACCGTGATGCCGCCGGTGACAATGGCCACCACAGCGCCCGCAACGCCCACGCAGGCATACACCAGCGAGTTGACGAAGCGGGTGGAGGGATTGGTGATGGAGGAGTAGAAGATGGCCTTGAGGCTGCATTTCTGCAGTCTCCTGTTCACATCGTCAAACTGCTTCTGCACCTCGTCCTCCATCCCGAAGGCGCGTACCACCTTCTGGTTGGAAATCATCTCGTCGATGATGGCGGTCTGCTCGCCGCGCACCTTGGTCTGCTGAGAGAAGAAGGAGAACGTGCGCTTGGCGATGAACGAAGCCACCACAAAGCTCAGCGGCGTGATGACCACCACCGCCAGCGCGATGATCCAGTTGACCGAGAACATGAAAAACAGCGTGCCGACGATGGTGAGAACGCCCGTGAACAGCTGCGTGAAGCCCATGAGCAGGCCGTCGGCAAACTGATCCACATCAGCAATCACGCGGCTGACCACATCGCCGGTGGGGGTCTGGTCCAGATAGCTCAGCGGCAGCTTCTGCAGATGGCGAAAGGCGTCGGCGCGGATATCGCGCACGGTGGCGTAGGTCATGCGGTTGTTGCAAAGGCCGGTCAGCCACTGCGCCAGCGCGGTGATGAGCACCAGCGCGCAGATGGTGAGAAGGATGGGCCACAGCAGGCTGAAATCCACCTGTCCCGGGCCCAGCAGCAGATCCACCGCGCTGCCGGTGAGAATGGGCACATAGAGCGTGGAGGCCACGGTGATGAGGCTGAGGATCAGAGAGAAGATGAGGTAACGCTGGTTGCGGCCCACATAGCCGAGGATACGCACAAGCGTATCTTTGCGGATGACGTTCTTTTTCATTGTGCGGCCTCCTTCGGATACTGAGAATAGTAGATTTCCTGATAGACGGGGCAGCTGCGCATCAGCTCGTCGTGCGTACCGCTGCCGGCCAGCTCGCCGTCGTCCAGAACGAGGATGAGATCGGCATGACGGATGGAGCTGGCGCGCTGGGACACGATGAACAGCGTGCCGTTCAGGCTGCGCAGCGCCTTGCGAAGCGCCGCGTCGGTGGCGTAGTCCAGCGCGGAGGCGCTGTCGTCCAGAATGAGGATATCGGGCTTCTTGACCAGCGCGCGGGCGATGGTGAGGCGCTGGCGCTGACCGCCGGAAAGGTTGCGGCCATTCTGCGCCACCATTTCGTCCAGACCATCCTGCTTGCCTCGCACAATCTCGGCTGCCTGGGCAATCTCCAGCGCCTGCCACAGCTCTTCATCCGTGGCGTTCTGGTTGCCCCAGCGCAGGTTTTCGCGGATGGTGCCCTTGAACAAGACCGCCTTCTGCGGCACCACCGCAATGCGGCTGCGCAGCTCCTCGGTGCTCTGCTCCTTCACATCCACGCCGTTTACCAGCACCCGTCCGGCGCTGGCATCGTAGAAGCGGGGGATGAGGTTGACCAGCGTGGTCTTGCCGCTGCCGGTGCCGCCGATGACGCCGATGGTCTGGCCGCGCAGGGCGGTGAAGGAAATGCCGGTGAGGGAATCATCACCAGCGCCCTGATAGCGGGTGGATACGTTGTCGAAGCGAACATGCTCGCCGGTTTCGGCAGTTTTTGCGGGCTTGGCAGCCTCCTTCATGGAGGAGGTGATCTTCATCATGCTCTCGATGCGGCCGGCGCTGGCGATGGCCTTGGAGATGGTGACGATCAGGTTGGCCAGCTTCACCAGTTCAACGAGAATCTGGGACAGGTAGTTGACCAGCGCAACAACGGCACCCGTGGTGAGGATGCCCACCTGCACCTGTACGGCGCCGGTGTAAATGAGCACCGCCAGCGCACCGTTGACCAGCACATAGGTGAGCGGATTGGTGAGCGCAGTCAGACGGCCCACACGCTGCTGCATGCGGCACAACTCCTCTGTCTCCTGCTCAAAAGCAGCAGTTTCGTCATCCTGACGCTGGAAGGCGCGCAGCACGCGCACGCCGGTCAGGTTTTCACGGGTGCGAAGGAGCACCTTGTCCAGCTGACCCTGCACCTGCTTGTGGCGCGGAAGGGTGAGCTTCATGATGCCGGCCACCACCAGCCCCAGCAGGGGAATGAGCGCCACAAAGATCAGCGCGGCTTTCACGTCCACGGTAAAGGCCATGATCATCGCGCCGAACACCACGAAGGGGGACCGCAGCAGCAGGCGCAGCGTCATGTTCACGCCGGTCTGCACCTGGTTCATGTCGGTGGTGAGCCGGTTGACGAGCGTGGGCGTGCCAATGGTATCAAGCTCCGTATAGCTCAGCGTCTGGATATGCTTGAACAGCGCGCTCTTGTAATCCGCCGCCACGCCCACGGCTGCGCGCGCCGCAAAGAACTGCGCCGTAATGGCCGCCACAAAGCCCAGCAGGCCAAGGCCCACCAGCACGCCGCCCATTCTGAGCACGTAGCCGGTATCGCCCTTGAGAATGCCGCCGTCGATGATAGCCGCCATAATCAGCGGCACCAGCAGCTCCAGGATGGCCTCCAGCAGCTTGAACAGCGGCGCAAGGATGCATTCCTTGATGTAGGGTTTCACATGTCTGAGAAGGGTTTTCATCGGGGGATTTCCTCCATTGCTATATGATTGGTTGACAGGACGGCAACGCCCTGCGTGTACATCAGTCCGGACGGAAGGCCTGCGCCCAGCGCCCACAGCTCATAGGCGCGCAGATCGAGGGCAAGCAGCAGATCGGACGCATCGGCATCCGCCGCCTTGGAGATGACCGGAATGCCGCTTTGCCGGAGCAGGGCCGTCAGCCCGCCGCGCCGGAAGCCCAGCAGGCGCACATAGGATGGATGGGCGTTTGCTTTCAGGAACGCCGCGTCCATGTCCAGAAGCGCGTGGGTGCACAGGCGGCTCAAGCGCGTATGCGCATAGCGGCGCGTTTTGAGCAGGCTCAGCAGCTCTTCGCGCGTGGATGCTTGTGCGGCGCAGCTTTTCAGCCGGTTTTCCAGCCCCTCTGTGCAGTCCGGCAAAAGCGAGAGCGCATCGGCGGAGGCGGTGCGCAGCTTCCACAGAAGCAGCCTGTCCAGCGCATCGGGCGCGCAGACGGGGGAGCGCGGCAGGGCGTATCCGCATGCTTCGTCGGCGGAGGCGGTTTCTCCTGCAAGGAACGCTTTTCTAATGGCGCTGGCGGATGGCCATTCGTTTCTGGAAAGCTCCGCCGCGTGGTAATCGCCTCTGCGGATGACCGGCAGGGGAATGAGCGGGCTGTGCAGGCGCTTTATGGCGCGAAGATAGCACAGCGCAAGGATGTTGTTGGGGCGGCTGAAGCGCTCCTCATCGCCCAGTACCCTGCCAAGCGCCTGTCCCTGCCCAGCGGCAAAGCTTCCGCCTGCGTCAAGCGCTTCCTTCAGCGCATCGGTGAAGGCGGGGGTGGGGGATTCCAGCAGCGCTGCGGCTTCTTCCAATAAAGCAGTGTCGTCCTCCGCGCCGAAGGACAGGTGCGTGACAAACCCGAGCCTGGTGAGGATCTCCACGCCGCCCAAAGCAAAATGCTCCGCATCGCGCACGGAAAAGGCGCAGGGCATCTCCAGCACCAGATCGGCGCCTGCCTTCAGCGCAGCCTCTGCCCTTGTGCGCGGCGTGTGCACCGCAGGCATGCCGCGCTGTGTGAAGCACCCGCTCATCAGGCACACGATGCGCGCTTCAGGCAGCTTTTGGCGGATGAGCGCAAACTGGTGCGCATGTCCCCTGTGAAAGGGGTCGTATTCACAGATGATACCGACCACCGGATGCATACATTTGCCCCTCAAGCGCTGAAAAAAGCGCTTTTTTGGGCTTCCCCCTTCCATTTGATGATAAAAAGATGTATACTGTATGGGTTGGATTCCGCATACACGCATGTGTATTGTAACACATAAGGGAGGAAAAGAACATGTCCGCCATCGACAAAATCAAAGCCAAAGCCAAAGCGAATGTAAAGCACATCGTGCTGCCCGAGGGCACTGAGCCCCGCACTGTACAGGCCGCTGCCAAGATCCTGGCTGAAGGCGTTGCCAAGGTCACCCTGATCGGCAATGCTGAAGAAGTGGCCAAGGTTGCCGCCGAGACCAATACCGACCTGACCGGCGTTGCCGTCATCGATCCTGCCACCAGCGAAAAGACCGCTGCGTATGCCGAGCTGCTTTTTGAACTGCGCAAGGCCAAGGGCATGACCATCGAGCAGGCTCAGGAGCTGGCCTCCAAGAACACCCTGTACTACGGCACCCTCATGCTCAAGGCCGGCGACGCCGACGGCATGGTGGCCGGCGCCATCAACTCCACCGGCAATGTTCTCCGTCCTGCCCTGCAGATCATCAAGACCGCCCCTGGCATTAAGGTCGTTTCCAGCTGCTTCATCATGGAGCTGCCTGACCAGAAGTGGGGCGACAACGGCGTGATGGTGTTCGGCGACTGTGCCGTCATTCCCAATCCCACCGCCGAAGAACTGGCTGCCATCGCCATCGCCAGCGCCGAGAGCGGCAAGCAGCTGGTGGACCTCGATCCCCGCGTGGCCATGCTTTCCTTCTCCACCAAGGGCAGCGCCAAGCACGACAACGTGACCAAGGTGCAGGAAGCCACCGCCATGGCCAAGGAACTGGCCCCCGACCTCAAGCTGGACGGCGAGCTGCAGGCTGACGCCGCGCTGGTCGAGAGCGTTGGTCAGCTCAAGTCCCCCGGCTCCACCGTGGCCGGTCATGCCAACACCCTCATCTTCCCCGACCTGCAGGCTGGCAACATCGGCTACAAGCTGGTGCAGCGTCTGGCCGGCGCCGAGGCCATCGGCCCCATCATCCAGGGTCTGGCCATGCCCGTCAGCGACCTGAGCCGCGGCTGCTCTGTGGAAGACATCGTGAGCGTCGTTGCGATTACTGCTGTTAAGGCCCAGTAATTTTCCAAAGCTATCATATTTTTAAGGAGTGTATCCCCATGAAAATTCTGATCGTGAACGCCGGTTCTTCCTCTCTGAAGTACCAGCTGGTTGATATGGAAGGCGAGAAGATCATGGCCAAGGGCCTGGTCGAGCGCATCGGCATCGAAGGCAGCAAGCTGACCCAGAAGGTCAATGGCGAACAGCTGGTGTTTGAGCAGCCCATCGCTAACCACACCGAAGCCTGCTCCCTGATGATCAAGGCCCTGACCGACGCCGAGAAGGGCGCCGTGAAGGACATGAGCGACATCGGCGCTGTGGGTCACCGCGTGCTGCACGGCGGCGAAGCCTTCACCGCTTCCATGCTGATCACCGAGGAAGTCAAGGACGCCATCCGCGCCAACATTCCTCTGGGCCCCCTGCACAACCCCGCCAACCTCATGGGCATCGAAGCCTGCGAAGCCGTTATGCCCGGCGTGCCCAACGTGGCTGTGTTCGACACCGCTTTCCATCAGACCATGCCCGCCAAGGCCTACATGTACGGCGTGCCCTACGAGTACTATGAGCGCCTGCACGTGCGCCGCTACGGCTTCCACGGCACCAGCCACCGCTATGTGAGCAAGCGCGCCTGCGAATTCCTGGGCCTGGATCGCAACAATACCAAGGTCATCACCTGCCACCTGGGCAACGGCTCCTCCATGGCCGCTGTGAAGAACGGCAAGTGCGTGGATACCAGCATGGGCATCACGCCTCTGGAGGGTGTGGTCATGGGTACCCGTTCCGGCAGCATGGATCCCGCTGTTGTGCAGTTCATCGCCAACAACGAGGGCATGACCGTGGACGAAGTGCTGAACATGTGCAACAAGAAGTCCGGCCTGCTGGGCATCTCCGGCCTGTCCTCCGACATGCGCGACATCGACAAGGCTGCTGATGAAGGCCACGAGCGCGCTGCGCTGGCCCGCGACATGCTGCACTACGGCATCAAGAAGTACATCGGCTCCTACGCGGCTGCTATGGGCGGCGTGGACGTGATTGTCTTCACTGCCGGCATCGGCGAAAACGGCGCCGAGCTGCGTGAATCCGTCATGAAGGACTTCGAGTTCTTGGGCGCCAAGCTGGATCCCCAGAAGAACATCGAAGGCAACCGCAAGGAATCCGTCATCTCTGCTGATGACAGCAAGGTCAAGATCGTCGTCATCCCCACCGATGAGGAGATCGTCATTGCCCGCGATACCCTGTGCATCGTGACCGGTCAGCCCATCGAATAATCAACCATTGTCATCAGGCATTCGGCGCGGGTGTGATGCATCCGCGCCGAACCTGCCTTTATCGAGGAGGAACACGCCATGATTCTGGACGTCACCAAGGCATTTGTACGCCCGATGGAGGACTTCCCCTTTGAAACGACTGTAGAGCTTGCCCCACAGGATGTCAACGGCGATACCGTGCGCTTTGCTCCTGTGGAAATGCAGGGCACCTACTCCGTGCTGGAGGATGTGGTGACCCTGAAGGGCGAACTGGAAACCACGGCTTACGCGCCCTGCGCGCTTTGCCTGGAGGAAGCCGGCGCGCCTGTGAAGGTGAGCTTTCAGGAAACCTTCCGCAAGGATGCGGATGAAGAAGAGGACGGCTGCTTCCGTTACGAAGGCAAACAGCTGCCGCTTGACCACATGACCCTCACCCTGGTTCTGCTCAACATGCCCATGCGCTTCCAGTGCGATCATCAGTGCACCAGCGGCGCAGGACTGACCGCGTGGAACGAGCAGGAGACCGTGTGGGCCGAGGAAGAGGGCGGCGAAGCGCAGGGTACGTACCGTCCTTTTGAAGGTCTGGCAGATCTGCTGGACGGCTCCAGCGACAATCAGCAGTAAAAATGCTGAATGTAGCGTTACAAACGCGAAAAAAGGCTTGACAAAGGGACAGGCTCATCATATAATACAAATTGGTCACGCCATGTAGACATGGTGATTGATCAGAGCAATCCATTTGCTAGCTGGCCGGGACAGATGCGGAAAGCGGTTGCACATGCAGCACGTTTGCTACAGTTCTCCCCGGAATCAGGTTCGCGCAAGCGGACGATTTTTGAAGCCCGGCTATCCGGGTAACAGGAATGAGGAGGTGTAACCATGGCTCTTCCCAAGGGAAAAGTGTCCAAGGCCCGTGGCCGTAAGCGTCGCGCCAACTGGAAGCTGGAGCTGCCCGGCATCGTCGAGTGCCCCCAGTGCCACGAAAAGAAGCTGGCCCACCGCGTTTGCAAGAACTGCGGCTATTACAACGGCGTTCAGGTCATCGATATGACCGAGAAGGAGAATGCCTAATCAGCATTCCGAATATCACAGGGCTGCTTGAAGGTTCAGGCGGCCCTGTGATGTATCGCCCGTCGAACAGGAGGAGTACGCTTCCCCGCTGCCCAAGAGAGGATCATCCACCGGCTGAAAGATGATCCGGCACAAGCGGAGAGCGGAAGGTCGCCTGGGAGGGCGCAGGGTGAAACAGCAAGGTCTGTCAGCTCTGCCGTGCGCGCACGTTACAGCGCAAAGAGGCAGTCCTTTTGGGGCTGCGAAAAAAGGTGGTACCACGGAGCTGCTCCGTCCTTTGGGGACGCGAGGGCTTTTTTGTTTTTTTGAAATTCTGCTTAGAAAAGCGAGGTAAACAAACATGATTGATATCAAATTCCTTCGTGAGAATCCGGACGTTGTTCGTCAGAACATCCGCAACAAGTTCCAGGATCACAAGCTGCCCATGGTGGATGAAGTGATCGCCCTGGACGCCGAGAACCGCGCCTACATCCTCGAGGCTGATACCCTGCGCGCCAACCGCAACAAGCTGTCCAAGCAGATCGGCGGCCTGATGGCCAAGGGTCAGAAGGAAGAAGCCGAGGCTGTGAAGCAGCAGGTCAACGAGCAGTCTGCCCGTCTGGCCGAGTGCGAAGCCAAGGAAGCCGAGCTGGCCGAAAAGATCAAGCAGATCATGATGAAGATTCCCAACATCATCGATCCTTCTGTGCCGATCGGCAAGGACGACAGCGAGAACGTTGAAATCCAGAAGTACGGCGAGCCCGTCGTGCCGGAGTTCGAAGTGCCCTATCACACCGATATCATGGAGCGATTCAACGGCATCGATCTGGATTCCGCCCGCCGCGTGGCCGGCAACGGCTTCTACTATCTGATGGGCGATATCGCGCGCCTGCACTCCGCCGTCATCTCCTACGCCCGCGATTTCATGATCGACCGCGGCTTCACCTACTGCATCCCGCCCTTCATGATCCGCTCCGACGTGGTGACCGGCGTGATGAGCTTTGCTGAGATGGAAGCCATGATGTACAAGATC